>JASFIV010000232.1:0-7311 GCA_050122475.1 Desulfobacterales bacterium
TTTTAGCACTCATCAATGGCCACAAAAAATCCCCGGATGAAACCGTTGACGCCATGCAGGTTGCCTGGGAGTCTTTTGAAGAAAAAGGTTGCACAATTGTAGCGACTGTTATTAATCGGGTGGATCCCAAACAGATTCAGACAGTTAGGGATCACATTCAAAAAATGGGATTGACGGCAGATTCGATTCACATTCTACCAGAAGAACCCGTTCTGGGAAGACCAACGGTCGGCGAAATCGCTCGCAGCCTTGACGCTAAAATTCTACAGGGCAGCCCCAAAGCACTGAACCGAGGCGTGCATGACTTGAAAATTGCCGCCATGAATTTGCCGCACTATTTGAATCGTATCGAGGACGGCGACCTCATTATTACACCGGGCGACCGCGCCGATGTGATTCTGGCAGGTTTGGCAACCGCCGTCTCCGAAACCTCACCCAACATTGCCGGTTTGCTCTTAAGCGGAGGGCTGATGCCCGAGGACCCGATCCAGCGTTTGATCCAGGGCTTGAAAAAATATTCACCTATCCCGGTAATCAGTGTGAATACGGACACCTATAGCACCGCCATGAACGCCAGTATGGTGCGCCCGGCACTGCACCCTGAAAATGATCGCAAAATTGCGGCGGCCCTCGGTCTATTTGAGTCTCATGTCGATACCCAGCGTCTCGAAGATCGCATCGAGGTGGTGCGCTCCAATCGTGTCACGCCCATGATGTTCGAATATGAGCTCATTGAAAAAGCCAAGGTCGATCGCCGCCATATCGTCCTGCCGGAAGGCACCGAGGAGCGTATTCTGCATGCCGCTGAAATCCTGCTGAGACGAGGCGTTGCCGACCTTTCCCTGCTGGGTGACCCGGAAGAGATCAATACCAAAATCGGAACGCTGGGGCTAACTCTGGACAGGGTTAAGGTGGTCGATCCACAAACGTCTGAATATCAAACAGATTTTGCCCAAACCTATTATGAATTGCGCAAGCATAAAGGCATATCCCCGGAAATGGCCGCAGATACGGTAACCGATGTCAATTATTTTGGAACTATGATGGTGTATAAGGGTCTGGCCGACGGCATGGTATCCGGTTCGATTCACACCACTGCGGAAACGATTTTACCGGCCCTGCAAATCATTCGCACCCGGCCGGGCTTTTCAGTTGTCTCCAGTGTGTTTTTGATGTGCCTGGCCGACCGGGTTCTGGTCTATGGCGATTGTGCGGTAAATCCCGATCCGAATGCCGAGCAACTGGCTGAAATCGCCATCAGCTCGGCCGAGACTGCTGACATCTATGGCATCGAGCCCCGCATCGCCATGTGCTCATATTCCACCGGCGAATCCGGCAAAGGCCAGGATGTGGACAAAGTGCGTCAGGCCACCCGCATCGTGAAAGAACGCCGGCCGGACTTGAAAATTGAAGGGCCCATTCAATACGATGCCGCCGTGGATGCCGGCGTGGCCCGCACCAAGATGCCCGAAAGCGAAGTTGCCGGCAGGGCCACTGTTTTTATCTTTCCGGATTTAAACACCGGCAATAACCTTTATAAAGCCGTGCAGCGATCCGCCAAAGCGGTGGCCATCGGACCGATTCTGCAGGGATTAAAAAAACCGGTCAATGATTTAAGCCGCGGCTGCACCATCCCGGATATCGTCAATACCGTTGCCATCACGGCCATTCAGGCGCAAGCCGCTCAACACCTATCCGTGTAATGAAGTCAAGGTAATTAAAAATAGTAGAATAGCAATCTCATCAGTTAAATGGTCTTCAATTGCGGATTGCAGATTGCGGATTGCGGATTTATTAAAAGCGAAAATTGCGCGTCGTAGACAAATTGTAAGTTTTGATATCCATAAAGAAAAAATATGGAGGGCTAAAATGGGAAATGGTAAAGCGATGACGCCTGAGTTAATGAAAGATCGAACAAAAAAATTTGCCAAAGAAATAATTTTCCTGTGCCGAAAACTGCCAAAAAACCGAGAGGGATTTTTAATAGGAAATCAAATTTTTAAGTCGGCCACTTCGGTTGCATCCAATTATAGAGCAGCATGTAGAGGGAGATCCAAGGCCGAATTCATCGCTAAACTAGGTATTGTAGAAGAAGAGGCGGACGAAACATTATTTTGGTTAGAAGTAATTGAAGGTATTGAAATTTTTAAAAGAGATTCAATTTCACCTTTGATGCAAGAATGTAATGAAATTTTATCCATTGTAGTGTCATCCATCAATACAGCCCGAAAAGGAATGTGAAGTGATGTTACAATTCTTTAATTTCAAATAAATCCGCAATCTGAAATCTGAAATCCGCAATAAATAGGACATGCCAATGAAAATACTGGTTATTAACTCGGGATCTTCCTCCATTAAGTACCGCCTGTTTGATATGAGCACCAAAACGGTGCTGGCATCCGGTTTGGTGGAGCAAATCGGCGAAGAACAAAGCCGGCTCACCCATCAGACGCGCAACGCTCGAGGTAATATGGATGAAATCGTCAAAGCCGATACAATAGTTGATCATCGAGCGGGATTTGAGCTCCTCGGCGCCGCCCTGTCTGAATCAGGCGCCCTTAAAGACACCAAGGAACTGTTCGGTATCGGGCACCGGGTGGTGCACGGCGGTGAAGAATTTAGAAAGCCCACCCTGATCAACCAAAAGGTCATCGATACCATTCGCCGTTTGAGCCCCCTGGCTCCGTTGCACAACCCGGCCAATCTACTGGGTATTGAAGTCGCCAAGCAAAGTGCGCCGGATGTGCCCCAGGTGGCCGTGTTTGATACGGCTTTTCACCAGTCGCTGCCGGAACATTCCTATCAATATGCCATTCCGCAAGATCTCTACGAAACCCATCAGGTGCGCCGCTATGGATTTCACGGGACGTCTCACAGTTATGTTGCCAGACAGGCTGCCAAAATGCTGGGCCACCCGCTGGATGCATTGAACCTGATCACGTTGCACCTGGGAAACGGTGCCAGCGCAGCCGCTGTCAAAGGCGGCAAAAGCATTGACACATCCATGGGCATGACCCCTCTGGAGGGATTGATCATGGGAACCCGCAGCGGTGATATCGATCCGGCCATCATCTTTTATCTGAAACGAAAAACCGGTCTGGCCAGAGATGACGTTGAAACCATACTGAACAAACGCAGTGGCCTGAAAGGCATCTGCGGGGTCAATGATATGCGCGAGGTTGAAAAACGGGCCGGCGAAGGCGATTCGCGGGCGCAGCTGGCTATTGAGATGGTTTGTTACCGAATTAAAAAATACATCGGTGCCTATTATGCGGTCCTTGGCCGCCTCGATGCACTGGTCTTTACGGCTGGAATTGGCGAAAAGTCCCCATTAATTCGGGCCGGTTCCTGTCGGGGGATGACACATCTGGGGATCGAGGTGGATCCAGAAAAAAATAAGCACACTTCCAAAGAAGCATTTGATATTCAATCCGAAAATAGCACCGTCAAGATTCTGGTGATCCCCACCAACGAAGAATATGAAATCGCCAAACAAACCGTCGGGTGCATCCAGAACCTGTCGGAATCTGAATCGACGCTATGAGGAAAAAACAATGATCATCGAAGAAAGTATTGATATCAAGGCGCCATTGCCGGTTGTCTGGCGCGTCTTTTCCACCATGGAAGACTGGCAAAGCTGGAACACCGTCATCGAAAATTGCTGCATCATTTCCGGCAACAGCATGGCTGAAAATACCTGCTTTACCTTTCAAATGCGGCCTTATTACCTGCCGATTAAAGTCACGCCCACCATAACCAAATGTGACCCGGGCAAGGAAGTCATCTGGGAGGGAAGCCGTTTTGGTGTCAAAGCCGTACACACGTTTATTTTCGAAGAAAAGGAAGATGCGGTGCGGCTCACTAGCAGCGAAACCTTCCGCGGCCCTTTGCTGTGGCTCAGCAAGATCATTTTTATCCCCAGACGCCTCCATCGCCTCACCCAGCAATTGATGTTGGCCATTAAGAACCAGGCCGAAGCCTGCACGGCGGAATAAAGCGCTTGATTTAAGAAGTAAAAGCAAATATGAAATTCCCATAGAGATCTGTGAGGGGCAACAGCAGGCACTCTTCTGCTGGTTTAATAATTCGTGTCATGACCGTTGCACGGCAAACTTCCCCTTATTCTGCCGTGGTGGTGATGACTGCTGCTGCTTATTTATAACCTTTTCACCTTTCATCTTTTCAAATTTAGGTGCCCGTTCCTAAACCTGAAGTGGATACTTGACGATCGTCGCGTGGAGCTTATGTTACCTCTATGTATTTTATCGAAATCTAACGATTTTCTAATATTGTCGCAAAATACTCTGTGAACAAAACGTATGTGTCTGAATAGAGACATTCAGAAAGGCAACGCATATGAAGATCGGTATTGTGGGTTGCGGTTTTGTGGGCAGCTCAGGAGCTTTTGCCATTGCGCTCGAAGGTAAAGCCAATGAGCTTATGCTGGTCGATTTGAATGCAGATCTGGCTAAAGCGCACGCCGAAGATATCCTGCACGCTACACCTTTCAGCGAACCCATACGGGTCGCGGCTGGTGATTACCGCATGTTAAAAAATGCCGATCTGGTGGTGCTGGCCTGTGGTGTAGGGCAAAAGCCGGGTGAGAGCCGCCTGCAGTTGTTGCAGCGCAACGTTGACGTTTTTCAGGATGTCGTTCCCAGAGTCCTCGAGCACGCACCGAAAGCCATCCTGCTGATTGTCTCCAATCCAGTCGATATTATGACCCAGGTGGTGACCCTCATCTCCGGTCTGCCGCCGCAGCGCGTCATCGGCTCCGGCACCATCCTGGACACCGCCCGTTTTCGAACCCTGCTCGCCGAACATCTCGACATCGCGCCGCATTCGGTCCACGCCTATGTTCTGGGTGAGCACGGTGATTCCGAAGTGCTGGCCTGGTCCAGCGGCAAAGTCGGGGGTGTGCCGGTTGTAGAATTTGCAGCTCAAATCGGCCGGCCGATAACAGATGAGATCAAAAACAAAATCGACGACGGTGTGCGCAATGCCGCCTATCGGATCATTGAGGGCAAAGGCGCCACCTATTATGGTATCGGCGCCGGTATCGCCAGAATTGCCAGAGCCATCGAAGATGATGAGGGTGCTGTAATGACCCTTTCAAACGTCGAAGGTTTTGGTGGTGTCAGCCTTTCCCTGCCCCGGGTGCTGAATGCCAAGGGGATTGACACGACCATTCAGCCGATGCTGTCTGATGAAGAGGCAGACGCACTGCAAAAAAGCGCTGAGGTACTTAAAAAAGCTGCTGCCGATCTTAATTTCTGATAGTTCATAGAAAAACGCGCGTAGTTAGAAAAAATTTACTGCGTATCAGAGGAACGCAAAGTTGCATCACCATTGCGCACAGGAGATCAGGTATGATCGATAACGTATGACATGTTGCTCAGTCTGGCCGCACTCATGCTGGCGCTGACGACAGGTTATTATTTAGTCAAACGCGCTGATCGGCCTTCAAGGTCCGACAAATTCGGTATTGACGCCGAAAATGCACATTCGGCAGACGATCAAGCCGCTCTCGCTCAACAAAAGCACCCTGGGACCGATGCAGAACGATAACTGCTTGTCGCGGCCGGGAATAAAGACAGCTTTTAGCCCAACAGTCGACCATCGCCGCGGTCGGCAGGATTCCGATTTTTTACTTTGTTTGTAGGACGAAATGAAACCGTTAAAAAAGGCTAAACATTTCAAAGGCCCTCAGGGGCCGGTTGTTCTGGCAATTTTAGATGGGGTTGGCATCGGCTCCTGCGCTGAAGGCGACGTCGTCAACCGCGCCAACACACCCACACTGGACTGGCTTGCCCAAAATGCCCTGGCCGCCAGGCTCAAGGCCCACGGGACGGCCGTGGGCATGCCCTCGGATAAGGACATGGGCAACAGCGAGATCGGCCACAATGCCATCGGTTGCGGCCGTGTATTCGCTCAGGGCGCCCGTCTCGTCAATGAATCCATCGAAAGCCGCAGCTTATTTGAGGGAGACGTCTGGAAAGAACTCATCGAAAACGTGGTGCAGCATGATTCGAAACTGCATTTTCTTGGCCTTTTCTCGGACGGCAACGTGCACAGTCATATCGATCACCTGGAAGCCATGCTGGCCGAGGCGAAAGCCCAGGGCGTCAAAAAAGCCTGCGTACACATCCTGCTCGATGGGCGCGACGTGCCGCCGACTTCAGCCCTGCAATATGTCGACCGACTTGAACATTATTTAGCCGCGCTTCAAAAGGACAGTGACATTGATTTTGCGATTGCATCCGGCGGTGGTCGCATGCAAATCACCATGGACCGCTATCAGGCCAACTGGGGTATGGTCGAACAGGGCTGGAAAACCCACGTTCTGGGCGAAGGCCCGACATTCAGCGCTGCCCGTGAGGCTATTGAAACATTGCGCCGTGAAAACCCGGATACCATCGATCAGGATCTGCCGCCATTTGTCATTGCCCGGGGTGATGCGCCGCTCGGTCCGATTACGGAAAATGACAGCGTCATTTTCTTTAATTTTCGCGGCGACCGGGCCATTGAAATCAGTATGGCCTTCGAAGAAACAGAATTTGACAAATTTCCCCGGGGACCCAAATTGAATGTCAAATATGCCGGTATGATGCAATATGACGGTGATGCGCTCATCCCCAAAAAGTATCTGGTCGACCCCCCCGGTATCGATCGCACGGTTGGCGAATATCTGGTCAACGCCGGCATCCGGCAGCTGGCCATCAGTGAAACCCAGAAATTCGGCCATGTGACCTACTTTTTTAACGGCAACCGATCCGGCAAGTTTGACGATGCTTTAGAAGATTATATCGAGGTGCCGTCCGACATGGTTCCCTTTGAGCAACGCCCCTGGATGAAAGCGGCCGAGATCACCGACAAAGTCATTGAAGCCATTCAGGGCAATCAGTACGATTTCATCCGCCTCAATTATGCCAACGGTGATATGGTGGGCCATACAGGAATTCCGCAGGCCGTTGAGATCGCGGTTGAGACGGTCGATCTATGCCTCGCCCGGCTGGTCAGGGCGGTAAAAAAATCGAACGGGGTTCTTGTGGTTTCGGCGGATCACGGCAATTCGGATGATATGTACGAATGTGATTATAAAACCGGCGAGGTCATCTATGATGAAAAGACCGGCAAACCCAAACCACGCACGGCCCATTCACTCAATCCGGTGTTTGCTTATGTGTATGCACCCGACGGTAGTGTCAAAATGAAGCTATCGAAGCATAAAGATCTGGGGATTAGCAGCCTGGCGGCGACCTGTCTGACGCTGCTGGGTTTTGAACCGCCGGAGGACTACACACCAAGTAT
>JASFIV010000233.1:0-7308 GCA_050122475.1 Desulfobacterales bacterium
ACCCCGATCCACGATTACGCCTTTGATCATCGAAAAGATGGGTGTCCAGCTAGGAGACGTGGTGGCCGCCACGAGGATATCGCCTTCCTCGACCAGATGGAGTTCATCTTCGGTCATGATGACCCGTGCGGTGCCCTCAGCTACCCCAGGGGAGCCACAGGTTCCATACAGGTCGGCCTTGAGTTCGGGGCGCACCTCCGGCATAGCACCGACGACAACTTTGAGTGCGATGGGATCATTGGACTGCACCAGAACGCCCATGGCCTGATCCATGTCGAATCCTTCTTTTAGCATCGCAGGCGGGTTGGGTGTCTTTTGCCATTCTTCCCATTCAGCCTTTCGGCGCTCGATGATATAACGCAGATCAAATTGATCCGGGTTGATGCCGGCACGGCGGACCTCATCTGGAATAAGGAAGAAGATGTCTTCACGATCGTCGATAGCGCCTTCTTTGACGAAACGGTCCCCAAGGCCCAATGCGCTTCTGCGCATCATGGCATGGGTGTAGAGATCAAGATAGTGGTCGTGCTCCTCGCTAAAGATACCGCTTTTTTGAGCCAGTCGCATCAGTTGCTCAAACCAACCCTTTTGCTCCTGAGGCACCTTGTCGAGTATCTCTTTTTCAGCGGCCTCCCTTTCTTTGGCGACCTTGTCACGTTCCTCATCGAGGTTGAATCCTCCACCCTTCATGAGAAACTGCTTGACATTGCCAAGGGCCGGTGTCGGATCCTCCACCCAGGTCGGCAGATTGATTTCCGACATGCGCTGCATGCGCCAGCCATCTTCGTTCATAAAATCCATAAAATCCTTCAAGAACGCTTGACCCTTTTCCGTTTTTGAAAGTGCGGCCGAAATATTTGCAGGCTCGTTCTGAAGAAATACATCCGCCAGACCTTCTTCTTCTGCGCGTTTAGAAAATTGCCAAAGGCGACGGTCAACCTGAAATACCTTGTTGTCAAACCCGGATACCAATCTGTGAAATGTCGGGGAGGTGTCATCGATACCGGCCAACTCGCGGCACATGTTTTCAAAGAGAATATAGGCTGTGTAGGTTCCATACATCATATACATGTGGATTTCCCACATGCGTCGGCAGGTGTCGATCGTTTCTTCAAAGTTATCTAAAAGTTCTATATTTGTTGCCTCATCCAGATTCAGGGCTTTGAGATTTTCGTAGCGCCCCAAAATTTCCTTTATAAAACCGTCCCACAATCCTTCGTAATCTTCTATAAAGGGTAAAATTGCTTTGCGAAATCGTTCTTCTCTGCGCTGTTTTTCCTCTTCCGATTTCACCAATAGCAGTGTCAGGTATCCGCCGCCTTTCATAAATCGCCAGTCCCAACCTTTAACGGTCGGCAGGCTCAACTTCTCAGCACCATACTGCATGCCATGGCGGCAAAAATTAATCCAAAACCAGCCAAACATGGGTGTCCACGGCGGTATGGAGTGGGTGCCGTCTAAAAACCATGCCGGTGATTGCTCGAAATCCCTTTCGGGATCAAATTCCAAACCGGGGACCACGTCATAAACCTTCATATTAGCCTCCTTTCTGTGGATTGATATTATCAAATTGACGATTGCATAGACCTGCCGGAGAATAATTTACAGCTGTTTTCGAAATACATTAATTCGTCCTTACCTTGCAAGTTGCGCGACAGCCATTGCTGTCAGCGTTTGCCCGCTGATTCCGATGAATTTTTTGGCGGGTGCGTTGGCATATCCTCAATCGCCTCTTGCAGATCCAAGGCATGCAGTCGATCGATGCCGGGTATGCCTTCCGGGCTGTAACCCAGGGATCGGTAGTATTCGTCCAGCAAATGCTTAAGATTGCCGACAATCTGATCCGTAGCCGGGCCAGCCCGCTGTAAAGGCTCAGAGAGCATGCGTTCGGGCAGCGTATCGTCATTGCGATCGAACCCTTCGCGAACGTTGAAACAGCGTTCTAAACAAACGATGCGTTCTCCGATATTCAGCAAATTCGTGGCGTCCTCAAAATCTTTGATGCCGGTTGCCGCAACCAGAAGCCGGGCGTACATAGCGGTGTCTAATCCCGTATTCCCGAAGGTACAAGCGATAAGGGAATCCTCAAGGGCCTGCTCTTTCTGAACCCGGGCAATTAAATCGCCTTTGCCGGTTTCAAGCAGAGGATCCGCCTGACCGCTAAATTCCTCCCTCGGGCGGCCGTACATGTGGCTGCCACCAATGTTTGAAGTGGCCATACTGAGCGCATATCCTTTGACCCCGCGCGGTTCGTATCCCGGAAGCTCCAGGCCTTTGATATGCATGGCAAAGGCTTCTGCACCGCCACCGATTTGCTCGGCAGCTTTTTTGACCCCATCTCCCAGCAACCCACCAAGGCCCTCTTTATTGCCGATTTTTTTGATCAAGGCAAAAATAGCTTCCTGATTGCCCCAGGTAAGCTCTAAACCATCGGTATCGGTAGATGAAATGATGCCTTTGGTAAACAATTCACAGGCAAAAGCGATGCAAACGCCCGTGCTGATGGTATCAATACCATACGCGTCGCAGAGCGCATTGGCATCAATGACAAACTGTCGATCGGTAAGGCCAAGCAGGGGACCGAAGGCAAAAATGGTTTCGTATTCAGGACCATCGATTTGTGAACCACTAAATGGTCCTCGGACGACCGCGCGCATACCCCCGCAGCGGGTCATGCAGGCGTAGCAGCCCGCCCGGGCCTTTTTTAATTCATAAAACTGGTCCCCGGAAAGGTCTTCAATGGTGGCGATGCTTCCTTCGCAATAGTTTTTGGTCGGCAGAATGCCCAGCTTATTCACGATTGTGGTGATGTACGGTGTTCCCAAGCTGGACATGGTTTTTTTACGGGGATGCTCTTTCAAAATATCGATCTGGGTTTTGATCAATCTTTTGAAGGTAGCCGGGTCGAACGGGGTAGTCTTTTTAGTTGTGACGTTGATCGAAAGCGCCTTCAGGTTTTTGGACCCCATAACGGTTCCCATACCGCCCCGGGATGCCGTACGTTCTCCGGAGTGGATGACCGCATAACGAACCTGTTTTTCACCCGCGGGCCCAATGCAGGCCGATTCAGTGCGAGGGCCATGTCTTTTTTTCAGCTCTTCCTGTAACTGGCGATAGTCCAGTCCCCATAGGTCGGATGCCGTTAGAAAATGAACACCAGCTGTGTCAATGTGGATGTAGGACGGCACCTTGGCCTTGCCCTCTACAATGATGAGGTCATAGCCGGCGTGCTTCATCCACACCCCGAAATTTCCACCCGAGATGGAGCGGAAAATAGTACCGGTCAAAGGGCTTTTGGACATTACCGCCCATTTGGAAAATCCCTGAAGCCCGGTGTTTCCCAGCACCCCGATGAGCAGCAGCAATTTATTGTCTGGAGATAGTGGGCCTATCTCAGGCGCAAGCTCATCATAAAGAAACTTGGCGCCCAGTCCCCTGGCTGAGATAAAATGTTCGATATATTGCCGGGGAAATTCTTCTTCCCTGGAATACGATTCGTTGAGGTTAATCCTGAGAAGCCTTCCGGTGAATGTGCCCATCGGTCACCTGCGCGGGTATTAAACCCAGTTATTTAGACCGGACAACCGATCGTTCGTGCGCACCTATTCGTCCGGCCTGCTATTGAATTGCAGGCCGCCACCCAAAATGACGGCCAAACCCTTCGATCCGGTGCCAAGATGCAGCTGATGGATTCCTGGGCTTGTCAATTTATTTGCAAAACAAAAGTTTGTGTTAATTCTTCCTTAATACTATGTTGCTCAGCTGCCCCGATGCGGAATTGCCTGAATTTTGTGCGAGAAAGATTCACATCTATTTACATGCAAAACTCAGTTATTAATATGTCCGGAGGGCACCAGAATTTTGCAGCCGTAATTGGAGACCAATTGGAGCAATTTTAGCGTTAACTTCTGGTAGTCCGGGTTTTGAAGCATTTCGCCAATTACTTCTAAATTATCGGCCCGGGTTTCATCGATCACATACGGCGTGGCACCCACGGCAACATTCCAACCTCCGGCTATTGTGACGCCAAAGCGTTTCATCTCCGGAAGGTGAACCTTCTCCTCAAAATCCAGAAACGTATAAAAATCAGCGGGATTAATATTAAAATGCTGATTAAATTTATATCCATATTCAAGGTCCGGAACATCCGGTTCCACCGATTCAATCGGAACCAGCAGTTTGGTCTGATAATCATTAACCAGACGCAAAAGCCGTTGCCGAAGATCAAAGTAAAAGGACGCCATTATGAGACTTTCCACGTCGGTTACGGATCTGGAAACGCCTTCGGTGATAAAATATGGACCTTCACCGGAAGCCACATGCCATGAGCCCACTATTTTCATGAAGCCGGATTCATTAATGCGCGGTACATATTCCCGGGTGAAATAGGCATCGAAATCCGATTGGGTGGCTTGTTGAATGTTCCAGTATTGAATCAATTTGACCGCCATCGTCTATTTCCTTCGCTAAGATAGGAGTCCGGTATCCACCAGAATTTTGCTGCCGAAGCAGTTGACCATCGAGAGCAACTTTGCCACCAGCCGGCGATATCGCTCACTGCCGATGGCGTCCATGATGGTTTTGACGCTGGGACATGCGCCTTCAACCACCATATTGGGCCCCGGGCCGATGGCCACATACCATCCGCCGATCATTTTGACGCCCAATTCTTCCATGGTCGGGAGATGCTCATTTATGATAAACGCTATATAATCATCATATTTGTCGTAATTGACATCATAATGGTGATTGAAGCGATAGTTTTTATCTACGGGAACGATCCCCTCGACAGGACCGGTGGGAACGAGCAGTTTGCTTTTGTAATTGGTTATCAGGAAATGCAATAGATGACTGAGTTTTATGAATTCTTCCAGCTGGAGCAGATTGTGGACGTTCTTTACCGAGTCTGCCACGCCTTCCATGATTGAGTAGGGACCTTCACCGGAGGCAACATGCCAGGAACCGACAATCCTGAGATATCCGGTTTCGTTGATACCCGGGATATAACTCTTCTTCACGAATTTCCTGAATTCGTCCTCCCGTTCGGAGAGCACATCCCAATACTGAATAAATTTTACGGTCATGCTATCACCATCTAAGTGAGGCAGGGCTGCAGCTGTTTTGGGGCCAAAGTCTTTTGTTTTGCGCCGCGTGCCTTTCTTTTAATGCATGGCGCGACCTCCGTCGACCAGCAGGGTCTGACCGGTGATGAAATCACTTTCAGCTGATGCCAGAAAGACTGCGGCCCCTGTCAGATCTTCTGGTTTTTCGATTCGGCGCAGCGGTGTTTTGGATGTGTCGTATTTGTTTACGTCAGCCAAACTTCGGCTGGCCTCGGTGTCGGTAAAGCCCGGCGCCACGCAATTGATACAAATATTGTAGGGTCCCAATTCCACGGCCAGAGCCCGGGTTAGGCCGATGATGCCGCCCTTGGATGAAACATAATGGGCAAAGCCGTGGGAACCGGTAAAAAAGACTTCGGAAGCCAGATTGATAATTTTTCCATAGCCCTGTTTTTTCATGTGGGGAAAGACGGCTCTGGCGGCCAGAAACGCCCCTTTTACGTTGACGGCCATAACCAGATCCCACTCGGCCAAGTCGATTTCATAAAAAGGTCTGCGTTTTATACCATCATAGATAGCAGCATTGTTGACCAGTATATCAATGCGGCCAAATGCCTGGACGGCTTCTTTAGCCATGGCCAAGGTATCCGCTTCTTTTGAAACGTCTGCCTGAAAGAAAGCGGCCTGGGCACCGAGACGTTCGACTTGCCTTGCCGTCTCTTTTAGATTATCCATATCCTTGCGGGTAACCACCATGACGTGGGCGCCTTCTTCGGCCATTTTAACGGCAAAAGCCCGCCCGAGCCCCTTGGCGGCGCCCGTCACGATGGCAACTTTATCCTTCAAGCGCATATTGGCTCCTCGTTTCGATTATTCCGCCTCCCACTCTCCTAAATCCGTACCCCAATATCTGCAATTAATACTCTCTGCCTTTTTCTTCCCAAATCTTGGGTAAATCAAAGTCTTCGGTGATGACTTTAAAGCAGTTATACGAGCTTCCGCGACCGATGCCGCCACAGGAATGCAGATTGGAAGAACAGATGTACATATTTTTTACATTCGGGATCCGGTAATTGGAAATTTCCGGCACCGGCCGGAAACGGTCATGCATAGAGAGCATCATGGCGCCTTCGGCCCAACCACCCTCTTTCATATCGGGATGGCGATAAGACACATCCAGAGGCGTCTGGATATTGTGGGCGATCACATTATCCCAGGTCATATTGGGTGCATATATCTGCCAATCTTTGAGCATATGGTCGACGATTTCGCGCTTCATTTTCAGCCAGTCCCGCTCACTGAAGAAACGCAGCGGGGCGGCAAATTCTTCCAGCAAAATGGTGTGTTTGCCTTCCGGAGCACGATTTTTGTCCCAGACACTGTCAGGGGCGGCCAACAAAAACATTTTCCCCGGGCTGGGAAAACCCTGGGTAAAGATTTCAGACATGTAGTTATAGGCCATATAGTCTTCATCCTTGGGTCCCATGTATAGACGGGGTTGCTCTCCCAGGTCGGGGTTGTAACTTTTGGCCTTGTAATCCGGCAGCTCGTGAAGAGCGACATTGCCCCAGAATATCTGGGCGCGGTCGTAATCGATGTTCTTAATGCGGTGCACCAGCCGATCGGCTAATTTGGTATCCCTCAACATGCGCAGCATGGTCTGCGGCACCCCCAGGTCGCTGACCACAAGCTTACGCGCTTCAATCTCAGCTCCGTTGACCAGTTTAATCCCAACCGCTCGGTCTCCTTCCAGGAGAACCTTGTCGACTTCACTCTCTACGAAAAATTGGCCTCCCATGGAGCTGAAAGAACGCTGTAAAGAGTGGGTAATGGCATGAGTTCCCCCGGATACGATAGCGGCAGATTCCAGTGAGAGCACCAATCCGAGCATGTGAACCACCTGGTAGACGCCCATGGCATCCACCGGGAAAGAGCCCGAAGAAGTGGCAATCGCGCGCATGAACAGCACGCGCAATTCGGTGCTCTCAAAAAGATCCCGCGCCACCTGGATGCCGTTCATGTAATGCCAGACCGGATCGAAACCGTATTTATCCTCCGTAAAAAGCTCCTCCAGCGGATTGGGCACTCCCCACGGCGTCGGCGGGCTGTAGCGATATCTGCGGAATGCCATGCGCCAGCGCTTTTCATAGCGCTCGGTGATCCATTCATACATGTCCGCATCTTTTTTTGAAAATCGGGCGATCTCATTATAGGTTTTGGTGAAGTTTTCGTTGGAAAATCCTTC
>JASFIV010000234.1:0-7301 GCA_050122475.1 Desulfobacterales bacterium
TTTAGATTTTTTAAAAGATTTAGAGAAATGTGAACTCTGTGAACATCGATGTAAGGTCAATCGGCTTGAAGGCGAAACAGGGATTTGTAAAGTGATGCGGCCGGTGGTGGCCTCTGCGACTTTGCATCCGGCTCCACCAGAGAGCTACACGGTTTTCATGGCCGGTTGCAACTTTAAATGCCTGCATTGCCAGAATTGGACCATATCACAGTATCCGGATAATAACTGTAAACCATGCAGATACGCTGAGCCGGCGGATCTGGCCGAGGAATGCATCCGGCAACTCAACTCCACTTACGGTAAAGCAATGAGGGCTGATCGGATTTTTTTCTCCGGGGGTGAACCCACCATCCACCTTCCCTTCATTGAGAAGGTGGTCAACGATGCCCGTAAGATTAAGCCCAAAACCAGAGTGAATTTTGACACCAATGGGTACATGACCGAAAAAAGTCTCCAGCGCATTTTAGATTTTACCACCTCTATAACCTATGACTTAAAAGCCTATCGCGATGAAATCCATCTCGCGTTGACTGGCGCTTATGCTACACCGGTTCTCAGAAATGCTGAATTCATCGCAAGGCATGCCAAGGATAAGCTGTGGGAGTATCGCATCGTTGCCATACCAAAAATAAATGAAGGTGAAATTCAGCTTCTGGCCGAATTTATTGCCGCCATCGATCACACCCTGCCAGTCTGCTTTTTGGCCTATAGGCCCAATTTTGTTCTCGAAAATCATATCGGAGCCACGCTTGAGTTGATGGATAGATGCGTTGAAATAGCGGAACAATCCGGACTTAAAAATGCTTACTGGTCTGGACATGCAGGAATTTCGGGAAAGATCCTAGACATTGACCTTGAGGTCAAGCAAAGCTATCGATCAAAACAAGCTCAATTGGCCGGATCGTATGCACAAGCTGCGGGTTGTCGGACTCACCCTCGCAACTGTAGCATGTGCCTTTCAAATTCTAAATGCAAACTAAAAAGGTATATTCCACAAAAATCAACCTGAAGCGTATTTATTTTGAATGCCATACAAATGGAATTGCTATATCAAAAAGTTGCTCACTTAATGGTTGACCTGAAACAATGTGTGGCGTTAACCGGTGCCGGAATTTCAGCTGAAAGCGGTATTCCCACCTTTCGCTCCAAAGGCGGCCTGTGGGAAAAATATGACCCCATTCTTTATGCGTCCATCGAGACGTTCAGGGAGGATCCGTCTAAATACTGGACCATCCGCGGTGAATTCATCCGCAACTACCATGCTTATCAGCCCAACAAAGCGCATGTGGCCTTGGCAAAGCTTGAAAAGATGGGGATCGTGCACCATGTGATTACCCAAAACATCGACGGGCTGCATAAAAAAGCCGGCAGCCAAAACGTAACCGAAATTCATGGCAGTCTCCGAGAAACCTATTGTCTGCAATGCAACAAAGAATACCTGGCCCCCGGCGTGCCGGACGGCATGCCGCCGTATTGCGAGTGCGGTGGGGTGCTCAAGCCCAACACGGTATTGTTCGGCGAGCAACTGCCCGAAGGCGCCCTGGAAAAAGCCTATCAGGAATCGGCAACCTGCAAATTGATGCTGGTCATCGGTACTTCTGCGGTGGTTCAGCCAGCAGCATCTTTACCCGCCGTGGCCCAGCAAAAAGGGGCCAAAATTGTGGAAGTCAACATTGAACCTGCTTTCCCCGCTGCAGATGTTGTTGTCAAAGAAAAGGCCGGCGTCGGCTTATCAGGGATCTTGGAGGAGGTCAGAAAGATTGTCTGAAGGGAGGATTTATGTCCAAGGTCAGCCTAGAAGCGCATGAGGACATAGCCCTTTTGCGATTAAACAACGGAGTCATCAACGCCATCAGTCCGAAAATGCTCGATGACCTAACAACGGAGCTCAAACATATAAATACGGAATTCAAAGGGATGGTCTTGGCCGGTGGTGACAAATTCTTCAGCATCGGCCTGGATTTGCCGTGTTTGATTCAATTGGGCCGTGCTGAGATGATGGAGTTTTATGCCGCCTTAAACCAAGCGCTTTTTGATCTGTACACCTTGCCAATGCCCACCGCCAGCGCCATTGGCGGCCATGCCACTGCCGGAGGAGCCGTCCTGGCCGTAGGTACCGATTTTCGGTTTGTTGCCGCGGGCCGCAAATTGATCGGGTTTAATGAGGTCAAAATCGGCCTATCGGTTCCCGCTTTGGCCGATCTAATTTTGCGGCAAATCATCGGTGATCGGCGGGCCACTGAAATGGTGTTTAGCGGAGACTTCCTGGAGCCGGATCAGTCGCTTGAAATCAGCCTGGTGGATGCCATCGTTTCCGCAGAAGATTTGGAAAAATCAGCTGTTGCCAAAATCGCTGCTCTGACGGCCATGCCTTCCGGAGGACTTGCACTGGCAAAAAAAAATCGTGTTGAAGCGGTGAGGTCCCAGTATGAAAAAATGCGCCAATCCGATGCCGATGACTTTTTGAACTGTTGGTTCAACCCCTCTGTGCAGCAGTTGTTGCAGGCAGCCGCCGAAAAATTTTGATCGTTTCAAATTTTAAAAGCATCTTTTTATGTAGTGCTGGATGAATTCTATCTCTTTTCATGTTTCACCGCTTACCAAATAAAGTCAGAAAATAAGGAATTGCGGTATAAGTGGTTGTAGAAAAAAAGCTTTGAATATAGGTATGTTTTTTTAACAACCACTAAAAATTTGAAACCCTTCGGGATTGCCGATCTCACCGCATCTACTGTGTCAAATGCCGTCCCGCATAGTCAGCTATAGCGAAACGGCATTTTCCTTGTAGCTGCAGAAACCTCGGCAATCGATCAAATTAGATTTATGTTAAGTTTTTTGGAATGCGGGGGTTTGGAACTTTGCAGTTGACCCGGTGGGCTGGGTTGAGATAATCTTTGCAAAAATTTTTTTTGCCGAAAGTGTCCCTAAAGATTTAAAGATGGAATTTGACAGAAGCAAGGTTATATTTATTTTTCTGGGTATCCTGGTGCTGGTGGCTGTGGGGTTTGTGTTAAAAGCTGCGCAATCGGTTATTCTGCCGTTGATTATTGCCTGGCTGCTGTCATTTCTCATCGGGCCGGCAATTAATTTTATGACGGCCCGCAAAATACCCACCACCCTGGCGGTTATCATCATTCTGATCGTTTTGATAGGCATTTTTTATCTGTCCTTTACTTTTCTGTATGCGCGTTTTGCTGCTTTTGCTGCCGCTTACCCGAAATACCATGCACGCTTCACAGAGCTGATCACGCTGGTCACCAGCAGATGGAACCTGGAGTTTGATCCTCTCGCGGGCATAAACTGGGGACAAAACATTGGCCGTTTTCTAGCATCTCTTTCACGATCCATTTTTGTATTTATCTCCCAGCTGGTTCTGGTCATTATTTTTCTTTTTTTTATCCTGTTGGGCAAACCTTTTTTCCGCTACAAAATTCTCAAGTCTTTTTCAGCTGAAAACGCTGACCAGATCAGTGAAATTACCTTTTCGATTACCGGCCAGATTCGGCGCTATCTATCTTTGCAATTTTTGATTAGTTTTACCACCGGAATTCTGGTATGGCTGGTGCTGGAATTTATCGGCGTGGATTTTGCCGTTACGTGGGGGGCGCTGGCGTTCTTTCTTAATTTTATTCCAACGGTCGGCTCGATTTTGGCCTCCATTCCGCCTGTTTTACTCGCCTTGGTTCAATTTTACCCGTCATTGTGGCCTGCGGTCATTACCCTTTTAGCGGTGACCACCATCCAGATGGGCATGGGAAATGCGCTGGCTCCTAAGGTGATGGGGGATCAATTGAATTTAAGCCCGGTTGTGGTTTTGCTTTCGCTTTTATTCTGGGGCTGGCTGTGGGGAATTGTTGGCGCGTTGATTTCCATACCGATAGCAGCGGCCATTAAAATTGTCTGTGAAAACATCAAAACACTGCATCCCATAAGCGTGATGATGGGATCCGGCAAGACCTATCGGCGCGAATTTCAAGACTGATCCGGCATTAATCAATCATTCCGACTTCACACCTGCCCAAATTCCTCGTCAGTTTAATATTTGGTAAACTTGATTATAAATGTTCAGATTTTGTCTGAGGGCAAGGCGAAATCCGGTTCAGAAACGGAGCGTACACGGTAGTACGCGAGTATTTTAAAGCGAATTGGAACAACGCCATCGGGCAAAAGATGGCTGTCTGGAATCAAGTTTTTACCAGCCGGCCTCTTTCTTGAGCGATCTGAGTAATAGCACCAGCGCAGCCTTCAGCGTGGCATTCACATTTTCTCCGGTAACGGCACTGGCAGGAAAGGACGGTACTTTGAGTTGATGGTTATAGGCTTTTTCCATTTCTTCAATAGACATCAACGGCACACCTTCGGAAGCAAGGTCGCGCTTGTTGTATTGCAGCACAAGCGGTATTTTCATGATATTGAGGCCGTAGCCTTTTAGATTTAATGCGAGGTCTTTTAGGGAAAGGATGTTTTTTTCATGGCGAATCTTAAGGGAATCGGCGACAAAGACCAGACCATCTACGCCTTTCAGGACCAGTTTGCGGGTCGAGCTGTATTTCACCTGCCCCGGTACGGTATATAGTTGAACCCGGACATCGCAGCCCTTAATTTTACCGATGCCCATGGGTACAAAATCAAAAAAGAGGGTCAAATCACCTTTTGTTTTAATGGACACCATCTCGTCGGTCATTAATTTGCGGCTTTTCTGGAAAATATACTGCAAATTAGATGTCTTACCCCCCCGACCCGGGCCATAGTACACGAGTTTACATTCTACCTCCCGCTTTTTTAGATTAATAATGGCCATATGTTTGGATGTTATATTTCTCTAACTATCTGAAATTATATTAAAAATATTAATTAAAAGTTCCGCAAGTCGTTTGCGCTTTATCCGACGGCACGTTTCGTAAAAAATCCGTTAATTAAATGATTATAAAAAGTTATCAGAAAAGTGTCAATCCGAAAGAAATGTTTTTTAATTATTTTAATTACTTATGTCTATTTCTGACTATTGCTCTTCCGTGAAAAAGGGAACCATCACAATATTATTGGCATTTTGGCCACAAATCTTTAATTTTAATACTAATAGCGATTCTTACACCCTGTTGCCGTGGAAAGGCGTCGAAGCATAAAGGGTGTGGCTGTCAAAAAATTGAGCCGGAGGTTGTCAAACTCCGGCTCTTGCAAACTACAGGTGATATTGTTTCAAAAGGCCGACCCAATAAACATATAGCTTAAAGAATTTATTTGTTGTAAACTGAGCTTCTTGAGGCCGGGACGTCGGTTTCGACGGCCTGCTCATCTCCAACTTTCAGAGATTTGTCGAGAATGTCGATGGCCTCATCGACTTGATCTTCGGTGATGATCAGCGGCGGCGCAATCACCAGGGTATCGTACCACGGCGCCACGTAAAGGCCGTTTTGCATGCATTCGCCGGCAATCTTGCCTGTCATCAGCGCCTTGCCGCTCAATTTATCCGGTTTGACGTCAAAAGGTTCCTTGGTTTCGCGGTTTTTGACGATTTCGAACGCCCAGAAATGACCGATTCCGCGGACATCGCCGACACAGATGTGCTTATCACCGAGTTCATAAAGTTTTTTCTCAAGATGCTGGCTTACTTTTTGCGGCAGGCCGGATTTGAATAATTTATCATATTCCGCCACCGCTGCCGGTATGGCTGAGGCAGCCAGTGCGTGATAGGCATAGGTGTGGCCGTGGCAGAAAAACTCATCTTCGAAATGGCTTTTGATTTTTTCGGTGGTCACGGTGATTGCCACCGGGGTGTATGCATTGCTGGCGCCTTTGGCGGTTGTCATGATGTCTGGAGAAACGTTCCAGTTCTGCATGGCAAAAGCCGGACCGGTCCGGAACCAGCCGGACATCACTTCATCTGCAATCAGCAGCACATCGTTTTCATCGCATATCTGGCGAACAATCGGAAAATACTCCGGCGGCGGCACGATGCGGCCGTTTGTTCCTACAACCGGCTCAACAATAAATGCGGCCACATTGCCCTCTTCCTTGATCATATAATCCAGGTAGCGGGCACACTGGATGTCGCATTGCGGATAGCTCATTTTGAACGGGCACCGATAGCAATAATGATCCGGTGCAAACCGAACGCCCTGCACAGTATAGCGTGCCTGCTCGGCCGGCCAGCGGCGTGGGTCGCCTGTAAATGACAGCCCGCCGGAGGTGGCCCCGTGATAGGAGTGATAGCGGGATATGATTTTATAGGCCGGTGCCTTGCTTTGTCTGGTTATTATCAGGGCGCCGTCGTTGGCTTCTGTCCCGCTGGTTGAGAAAAAGAACTGGTTCAGCGGCTCCGGTACCACCGTTTTAAGCGCTTCCACCGCTGCCATGGAAGCCTCATTGACAAATCCCGGCGCGGCATAGGGCAGTTTTTCAGCCTGCTTGACAATCGCCTCGATGATGGCCTTGTTCTTGTGTCCCAGGTTCGAGCACATCAATTGTGAAGAAAAATCGATGAACGGCTTTCCATCCGCGTTGTAAAAATAAATCCCTTCGGCATCGGTAACCAGCATGGGGGTTTTCCAGCCCGACTGTCGATTCCAGGTGCCGTAGGTATGATCCGTCAACGCTTTGATTTTTTCGACCGCTTGACTCATTTGTCTGCTCCTTTTTTTATCGGGTAGCAGGCTTCCGCTGTTTGCGGCTTGGCATGTTTACCCGTTCGATAATGATGGTCAAAAACAGAACATCGCATTACCCACTAAATTGCCCTGTTTTCTCAGGCTAATGGTTTCCTACCCCGGAGTCTTATATTTCATCTAGTTTGGCAATGTGGGCTGAATGCTTTTTGCCGAGGAGCTTTAAGGCCCGGGCAACCTCTGGCTGGGCTTTGATTTTTGTTGCCGCTTCTGTGTAATAGCGAACCGCCCGATCTTCCAATCGCCGCGCCGCATCCAGTGCTTCGGCTGCATTCATTTTGTCCACACCCACGCATTCTTCACAAAAGGGTGCGCGGATAAAATCCCTGATCGGCTCCAGGATCATTTCGGTTACATTTTCACGGCGGGTTCGCTGCACGGTTTTGACATTTTTGTCGATGGCGGCTGCAAAGGCTTCAAACATCGGTTTGTGATCCGCGCAGGCCGGGTTGTCTACCAGAGTCTTATAGAACCCGAGATCTTGCAACTCCAACTCTTCCGCAAAATTGAGGATACTCCCAAAATTCTCAAGAGGCATTGTTTCCTCTCTTTCGTTTAATTTTACATGATGATTTATTCAAACCGTAGATCGTTTTAGCTATTCTATATTGCCTCTTTAGGTTAGCCCGTTGAGCC
>JASFIV010000235.1:0-7269 GCA_050122475.1 Desulfobacterales bacterium
TAAAACGGTCCACCTCCAGCTCTAACTGCGAGTAGAAAGATCTTGAGTTGTAAAGTTTAGTGAGCCCGTCGGTGGTGGCCAGCTTTTGCAATTTTTCCATCATTCGGGTGCGCTCGGTACTCAACTGGCGTTCTTTGAGCACACGCCTCATTCTGAGCAACAGCTCTTCAAGTCGCACCGGCTTAATAACAAAGTCACTGGCGCCGATATTGATCGCTTCTTCATAAGAATAGTCATCGCTGTATCCGGTTACGACAATGACATCGGCTCCGTTTTTTTGCTTGATCACTTTAGTCAGTTCAAGCCCGCCCATTCCCGGCAAGCGGATATCGGTTATCACCACAGCAAAATCATTTTTCTCTACTAATTCAAGTGCTTCTTCGGCAGAGGCTGCTGCCGTGGGATTAAAGCCGGCATTTGCGATGTACTCGTGGATCGTATTTCTGACACTGGAATCGTCATCAACGATTAACACAGGAATTTTTGAATTATTTTTGCTCATCAGCGTAATGAGATATCTCCCAGATCCGTCGGGAGAGCCGGGGTTGACAGGTTTTGAGAAAAATTGATAGGTAAACGCCTTTATTTTGTGTATTCTATTAATATATCCAGAAAGGCAATTTGTGTCAACTGACTTTTAGATTCTTCAACACTTTCAAGCGTCTAGCGAAACCAAGATGCCCGCAACCTTACGGCCATACAGACGGTTAAGATGCAAAATATCAGAAACTTCAGCATTATCGCCCATATCGATCACGGCAAATCCACCTTGTCTGACCGGCTTATCCAGATGGCAGACATTGTTTCGGATCGGGATTTTAAAGACCAGATTCTCGATACCATGGATATCGAACGTGAACGCGGAATTACGATCAAAAGCCAGACGATTTGCCTGCCTTACACTGCCGCTGACAATCAATCCTATTTTTTAAATCTGATCGACACGCCCGGCCACGTGGATTTTAGCTACGAAGTCTCACGTGCTCTGGCGGCCTGCGAGGGCGCGTTGTTGTTAATCGATGCCAGCCAGGGTGTCGAAGCTCAGACCCTGGCTAACCTGTACCTGGCGCTGGAACATAACCTGGAAATTCTACCGGTTATTAACAAAATCGATTTGCCTTCGGCCGATATCGATCGTGTCAAAAAGCAAATTGAAGAGGATCTGGGGCTTGATCCGCAAGCCGCGCTCCAAGTCTCAGCCAAACAGGGACTCGGCATCGATGAGGTCCTTGAGGCCATCGTCACAAAACTGCCACCACCCGAAGGGCGCACCGACAGGCCGTTACAGGCGCTTATTTTTGATTCCCATTATGACGCCTATCGCGGCACTGTTGTGCATCTGCGCGTTATGCATGGACAGATCAAGCCTGGAGATACGATTATTTTCAAGTCAAACAAGGCAGCCTACCGCGTCGAAGAGGTCGGCATCTTTCAGCTAAAACACATACCGCTCAAGACGCTTTCTGCCGGTCAGGTGGGATACATTATGGCCGGCATCAAAAAAATCAGCGACACACGCTGCGGCGACACGGTCACCCATGAAGATCGGCCCTGCGATGCCGCCTTGCCGGGCTTCAAAATGACCAAGCCGGTGGTTTTTTCTTCGATTTATCCCACCGCATCGGACGGCTACGAGGAGTTGGCAGTTGCGCTGGAAAAGTTAAGCTTAAACGATGCCGCTCTGCTTTATGAGAAAGACAGCTCGGCGGCTTTGGGGTTTGGTTTCCGCTGTGGATTTTTGGGCCTATTACATCTTGAAGTGGTTCAGGAAAGACTTGAGCGTGAATACGATCTTTCGCTTATCCTGACGGCACCATCTGTCCAATATCAGCTCGTCATGAATGATGGGATGGAATTAACCATCGACAACCCCGCTTACTACCCTGATCCGTCCCGTATCGAAAAGACACGGGAACCCTATATCCGGGCAGCGATTATTACACCGGATCGTTATATGGGAGCGGTGATGAATTTGTGCCTCGAGCGGCGTGGCCTTAACAAAACCTACCACTATCTCATCAGCGACCGCATGGAAATGATATTTGAAATGCCCCTGGCTGAAGTTATTTATGATTTTTATGACCGGCTCAAATCCATCACCCAGGGATATGGGTCTTTTGACTATGATTTAATAGATTATCGCGAAACGGACCTCGTCAAATTAGATATCCTGATTAACGGCGAACGGGTCGATGCATTATCCCAGCTCGTTCACAGGGACAATGCCGTCAGCAGGGCCCGGGTCGCCTGTGAAAAGCTGCGCCAGGAAATTCCACGGCAGATGTTTAAAATCGCTATTCAGGGAGCGGTCGGTGGAAACATTATTTCCCGCAAAACGGTCTCAGCCCTTAGAAAAGATGTTACCGCTAAGTGCTACGGCGGAGATATAACGCGCAAACGCAAATTGCTTGAAAAGCAGAAAAAGGGCAAAAAACGCATGAAAATGGTTGGCAAAGTAATGATCCCGCAGTCGGCTTTTTTGGCGGTACTTAAATCCGACTCAGATTAGTTCATTTCGGATTTTAGATTTCGGATTTCGGATTGACGGCAGAACCGATGACTTCAACGAATCGAATATTTTCTGTCTTTTGTCATCTAACCTCTGTTTGCCACGGCGTCTTGTCGGGGCGAAGCTCCCAAGAGCGGAGACTGAAGCTCGATAGAGCGAAGACGCGTCGTCTGACACCTGAAACCTTTTTTATTGACCCCCGACATTTGACACATTACGCAACGCGCTCTAATTTTAAAATTGATATTTACTCTATCTTCTTCATAATCAGCTTGAACTATGCGCGTCGCTGTTATAGTCAATAAACGAAATAAAATAGGTATTCGAGGGAAACCATGGGTAAAACGGTTGCTGAAAAAATATTCGATGCTCACCGGATCGATAATCCATCTGACGATGTCCATGTATTAAAATTGGATGCTGTCTTCTGCCATGAAATCACCACCCCCATGGCCATCACCGATCTGGTTGCAAGGGGCAAGGATCGCGTATTTGATCCGAATAAAATCAAAGCCGTCATAGATCATGTGACGCCCGCCAAGGATTCAAAGACGGCCACTCAGGGTAAAATACTGCGGGAGTGGGCCCGGCGACACCATATTCGTGATTTTTTTGATATCGGTAGAAACGGCATCTGCCATGCCCTGTTTCCAGAGCAGGGCTTTGTTCGGCCGGGATATACCATCATTATGGGCGATTCGCATACCTGCACTCACGGCGCCTTTGGCGCTTTTGCCGCCGGCGTGGGTACGACCGACCTTGAAGTCGGTATCCTGAAAGGCATCTGCGCCTTCCATTATCCAAAAACCATCAAAATCGAAATCACCGGCAGCCTGCCGGCCGGCGTGTTTGCCAAAGATGTTATTCTTTCAATAATTGGCCGCCTGGGGGTCAACGGTGCCACCCATAAGGTTATCGAATTCAGCGGGCCGGTGGTGGCAGACATGAGCATGGATAGCCGCATGACATTGTGCAACATGGCCGTTGAAGCCGGTGCGACCTGCGGTATCTGCTATCCGGATCAAACCACCGTAACTTATTTGTGGCCGTTTATTGAGAACGATTACCCTGACGAGTCGGCAGCGCTCGCGGCCTTCAAAGGATTTTGGCCGGATGAAGATGCCGCCTACGAAGAAATCATTGAACACGACGTTAGCAAACTGGAGCCGCTGGTAACCGATGGTTTCAAGCCGGATAACGTCAAACCGGTCAAGGAGATGGGCGACACTGCGATCGATCAGATATATATCGGATCCTGCACCAACGGCCGCATCGAAGATTTAAGAATTGCTGCTCAAGTTCTAAAAGGGCAGAAGATTAACGGTAATGTCCGCGCTATCGTGTCGCCGGCCACGCCCAAAATTTTTCGTCAGGCGTTGGACGAGGGCATAATGGCCATCTTCATGGATGCCGGTTTTTGTGTAACGAATCCAACATGTGGTGCCTGCTTGGGGATGAGCACCGGTGTACTGGCAGAAGGCGAAGTGTGCGCCGCTACCACCAATCGCAATTTCAGCGGCCGCATGGGAAAAGGCGGCATAATCCATTTAATGAGCCCTGCGACTGCCGCGGCCTCCGCCATTGCCGGCCGAATCGTCAACTCACCCCTGTTTGGTGGAGGCAGTAATTAAAAAAACAACCACGAAAACACGAAATTTAAAAAGCACGAAAAAAAATCCTTCGTGTCTCCATGTTTTGGTGCTTTCGTGGTAAAAAAAATACAAATTCTACTCGGAGGCATTTAGTTGGTCATGGATACGAGGAAAAACTTCAGTGGCAAGGTCCTGTTTTTGGATCGTGCGGATATTAACACCGACGAAATCATTCCAGCCAAGTACCTGACTGAAATTACCCGGCAGGCACTGGAGCCGCATCTTTTTGAAGATCTTACGCTGGATGGTTTCCGGGGGCAGAGAGATTTTGCCGGCAAAAGCGTCATCATTACGCGCACGAACTTCGGCTGCGGCTCGTCCCGTGAACATGCGCCCTGGGCCCTGGAGGTAAACGGTATTCATCTGGTTGTGGCAGAGAGCTTTGCGCGTATCTTCAGACAAAATATGTTCAATTGCGGAATGCTGGCCGTCGAGCTGCCGGCAGCGACCATCGATCGTCTTTTCCAAGGCTACGCCCGCCATGAAACGACCGTAACAACGAATCTGAAACAGCAGGTATTCGAAATAGCAGCGGGCCACCAAACAGAAGAAATTCAATTTTCACTGCCCGAATTTGCCCGCGCGCTGGTAGAAACCGGTGGCTGGGTAGAATACGCCGACAGCCACTATTGATTCTATGCAAAGCGCACCCCTTATAAGCCTTGAAAACATAACTGTCCGCTTACGCGACCGACCCTACCTTCACAATACGTCCTGGAAAATCTATTCCAATGAGAATTGGGTCATACTGGGTCCGAATGGATCCGGCAAGACCACTTTTGCCCGTTCACTATTGGGCCAAGTCCCCATCGTCAGCGGTAACATCAGATATCACTTTTCCGAAAATGATCACCGGAACTGGGCTTCTGTTGCCGGTCAGATGGGATATGTTGCACCCGAATTGCACCGCGAAATCTTTGCGCGCGAAAACCGCAAAGATTTCTTCCGGGAGCTTAGCGGCAAAAGACAAGAGTTTACATCGGTCAAAGAGCTGATTATTCATCAGGCGGCCGGAGATGCACGGCAGATTCATGACAACAAAATCTTGCGTGAAGTTGCCGAAAAAATCGGCATCCATCAACTGCTGGAAAGAGATGTCACCTCGTTGACCACCGGCGAAATGAATGGCGTCTTAATCGCCAGGGCATTATTTAAAAAACCGAAACTATTGATTTTGGATGAACCTTTTGCGGGACTGGACGAACCGACACGCAGATCACTGGCAGCTACCATTAACACACTGGCTCAAACAAACCTCCAGTTGATCTTAATTACCCATCGTTTCGATGAAATTGTGCCGAGCATAACACACGTTTTGTTGCTAAAACAGGGTCAAATTTATAAAGCAGGCAAAAAAGAGGCGGTATTCAGACCGAAGATTATCGAGCAGGCCTATGAAATGGACAAACCGGCGCATCAGTTGGATCCGCAAGCGCTTTTCAGCGCGGCACCCGGCAGCGCAGCAAAGAAATCTCAGATGGCTGACAGGATACCAAGCACCGGTCCGCGTGTTTTAATCGAGATGAAGAAGGTTACCGTTCAATACAGCTCCAAATTAATCCTCGATGGCTTCAACTGGAAGGTCAAAGACGGTGAAAACTGGATGATCCGGGGGCCGTCAGCAGCCGGCAAATCCACCGTATTAACGCTCATAACCGGGGACAATTTGCAGGCCTATGCCAACGACATCTACCTGTTCGGTCAAAAACGGGGCGCCGGGCAGAGCATATGGGAAATCAGGGAAAAGATCGGCTATATCTCATCTGATCTGCAGCTGCGGCAACATCAACATACCGAGGCTTTTGAAGTGGTGTGCTCTGGTTTTTTTACGTCAAACGGGCTGTATCGACAGTGCAGTGCCGATCAGCTCGCCATAGCCAATGCCTGGTCCCGGTTCTTGGGGATCAGTGAACTGTCCGATCAGAGATTCGGTCGCCTCTCGAACGGACAGCGCCAGTTGGTCCTGCTCGCCCGGGCAATGGTTAAATCACCGGTCTTTCTTATACTGGATGAACCCTTACAGGGGCTGGATATTAAAAACAAAACAAAGCTGCGCAATGTTTTGGACTATATCGGCGATCATACACCAACCAATTTAATCTACGTGCCCGATCAAGAAGAGGAAAAATTAAATTGCATGACACATGAGTTGCAGATGGATCGCGGCAAAGTCATTCATATTAGATCCATAGCAAACTAAAAATAGGCACACCGAGACACTCATTAAGTGTAAAAATAGGGAAGTAATTCATAAAAGCTGCTTCGGTCATGTAATTTTCTACAAGACGCTATGATTCACAGGGTACCAGTGGCCTGATATTTGAGATTAAACCCACGTTGTAGTTAATAACAAGGGCTCAAATGCCAATCATCCCAAATATCAGACCACGATCAATCATACGGGTAATTTTTCAGCATAGCGTCTTTCAGAAAAAAACATGACCTTTTTTGACATTTAGCTTTGAGAGAATTTCAGCAGTCTCTAGTTTGGGTACCGGCTTGTCCTTTTTGTGAATTGATAAAATAAAAGCTATCTTAAAAATTGTAGATCACGTCCAAGGGCAAGGCAAAAACCGATTCAAAAGTGGAGCATACACGTTAGTATTCGAGCATTTTGAATCGGTTTTCAACACAGCCCTTGGGCGTTAGATGCATTTTTAAGATAGCTTTACGGAGTTGCGGATTGTGCCAACACTCTCTACCTCACATTCCACAACGTCCCTTGCTTTCAACAAAACCGGCGGTTCCCTGAAAATCCCGACCCCCGATGGTGTTCCGGTAGATATGATATCACCGGGCCAAAGGGTTATGTCCTGGCTGATAAAGGCAATGATCGTCGGGATGTCAAATAGCATGTCAGCGCTGTTGCCATCCTGCATGATCTTGCCGTTCACCCGTGCCGTTACTTTAAGGTTCTGTAGATTTTCGATCTCATCAACGGTGACCAGAGCAGGCCCCATGGGGGCAAAAGTATCAAAAGACTTGCCGCGAAACCACTGTCCATCCGAAAACTGCGCCTGCCGACCGGAGACGTCGTTAATGACCGAGAATCCGGCAACGTAATCCAGGGCTTTATTAGCTTCGATGCGCTTGCCCGCTTTTCCGATG
>JASFIV010000236.1:0-7221 GCA_050122475.1 Desulfobacterales bacterium
TGCAAACCCCGTCATCACCGTTTTTACCAAGCAGCTGGGTATATGACAGCATCCGATCAGCTCTTGCCGGTGCAATCGGCAACAGTCTATTTTTTACGGCGCTGTCGGTGAGTTTTGCCGGGGTGATTGTATTATCCCTGATCTTACTTGCAGATGCTATTTACTTTAAAGGATTTTCCAAAACGCAGAATGCCCCGGCCCGTCTGTTTAAAAGTAACGTCATCGACGATCATATTTTCAACTTTTTGCCGGGCCCGATAAAATCCTTTACGGTAAAAGAAATAAAAACCTTTTTGCGCGACCAGACCCAGTGGACGCAGATCTTTCTGATCGCTGCCCTGGTGGTAATTTACGTTTACAACTTTAAGGTCCTACCGCTTGAAAAATCGCCCATCAAAACCGAATACCTGCAGAATTTATTCGCATTTCTAAACATGGGGCTGGCGCTGTTCGTTCTGACAGCCGTAACAGCCCGATTTGCCTATCCGGCGGTTAGCATGGAAAGAGAGGCCTTCTGGCTGGTTAAGACCTCCCCGCTTTCTATCCGCACGTTTTTATGGATTAAATTTTTCATCTATTATCTTCCGCTGCTGATCCTGACCGAGGCGCTGATTACGGCAACCAATATCTTGTTACAGGTCACGCCGTTTATGATGATCCTTTCAACTCTCACGGTCTTTTTTGTTGTCCCGGGTATCGTAGCAATGGGCATCGGCCTGGGGGCGGCCTATCCGGATTTTAAGGCCGAAAATCCGACCCAGACCATAACCAGTTTCGGTGGACTGATTTTTATGATCGCCTGCGCCGGATACATTGGACTGGTGGTCCTCATCGAGGCCGGTCCGGTGTACAATCTTTTTATGGCCGGCATCCACAATGAATTCATCAGCCTATCAACCTGGATATGGATTATCGGCTCCTTCTGCCTGGTATTGATTTTCAGTCTGCTGGCCATTTTCGTGCCGATGCGCTTCGGCCAGAGACGCCTGTCCCAATTGCTTATCTGACTCGCCCGCAAGCCTGAAAAATTCCTTTTTCGATTTTTCATCTTGACAGCTAAAATGTTTATATTTATATTTACATTAGTATTTACATTTTTGCTAGCGCGGGTTCAAGGTTCAAAAGTTCTGGGTTCAAAGGTTAAAAGCAAACCTGAACCGTTGATTTGAAGATCCGAGGAAAAAAGGATGAAAATCGAACGATTTGAAGACATTGAGGCCTGGCAATTGGCCCGGGAGCTCACTCGCAAAGTCTATGGATTGACAAAAAAGCCTGAATTTGCGCGCGACTTCGGCTTGAAGGGACAAATTCAGGAAGCCGCCGGTTCATCCATGCATAATGTTGCGGAGGGGTTCGATTCAGAAACAAACCCAGAATTTATTCGTTTTCTTCGATATGCCAAGCGCTCTTGCACCGAAGTCCAGAGTGAGCTTTACGTGGCATTGGACCAGCACTACATAACAAAAGCTGAATTTCAGGATGTGTACGATCATGCCGGACGTACCCGTGCTGCCATTCGAGGTTTTATCAAGTACTTGATAGCTTATGAACAAAATCAATCAAAGAAAGTAACCCTGAACGCTGAACCCTGAACCTGAAACCGACGAAAGGAGGTTTCATGAAAGCCCCGCTGACACCCAAGCAGCAGCGCCTTCTGGATTATCTTGAGCACGAAATCGCCAAAGCGGGACTGTGCCCCAGCCTGCGCCAGGCCGCAGCGGGTCTGGGGGTCAGTCATGCCGCTATCGCCCAGACCCTTCGCGCCCTGGAAGAAAAAGGCTACGTTAAGCGCGAGGGGCGCTACAGCCGCAACGTCTATCTGTTAAATCGCACCCGCCAGGCAGTGGCTTCGCAGCGCTGGCGCGAAATCCCGATTATAGGCCGTGTCACGGCCGGTCTGCCGATGTACGCCCAGACGGAATGGGACGGCAGCATCGTGCTGGATGCCGCTGTTTACCGCAGTCAAAACCTCTTCGCCCTGCGCGTCAAAGGCGATTCGATGAAAGATGCCGGTATCCTCAACGGCGATCTGGCAATTTGCGAACCGCGTCAGTACGCCCAGAATGGGGAGATTGTCGTGGCTCTGATCAACAGTGAAGAGGCCACTGTCAAACGCTTTTTTTTACATGACGACCACATCGAGCTGCGTCCGGAAAACACCGACTACACCCCTATGCGTTACGGCTTCGGCGAGGTGCTGGTTCAGGGCAAGATCATCGGCATCCACCGCGGCCCGGAAGGTATTAAATAGCTCGTAGCTCATAGTTCATAGCTCATGGCTCATAGTAATCGACTATCAGCTATCTGCTATGAGCTATCAGCTTGTATAATGCAGTTTCACCATCACCACTTTTGAAATCTGAAATTTAATGCGCACGGAGACACAAAAGCACAATTGCCAGCTGTGGATCGGCACCAGCGGTTATTCCTATACCGAGTGGGTCAACGCCGGATTTTACCCGCCTGGTACCCGATCGGGCCAGATGTTGCCGCTTTATGCTCGGACCTTTCCGATCACCGAACTGAACTTCACCTGGTATCAGATGCCAAAAGCCGCCGCCATCGAACGCATGCGCCAGCAAGCACCGCCCGGTTTTCGCTTCGCCGCCAAGCTGACCCGCACTTTAACCCACGAAGTGGATCCCAACCAATGGCGGGGACAGGCTTCCCAGTACCGTGACGGCATGGCGCCGCTTGTCCAGGCCCAGCAGCTGGCGGCGGTTTTGCTGCAGTTTCCGCCGAGCTTTTCCCGGGCGCCGCAACATCGCCGCTACCTGGCTGCCCTGCTGGACGAACTGGCCGGATTGCCCCTGGCGGTGGAATTTCGCCATGCCTCATGGGCCACGGATCGGGTGTTTGCCGAACTGGAGCGCCGCCGCACCACCCTGGTGGCCGTGGACGAACCGGCCCTGCCGGGCCTGTTCCCGCGACTCGATGTGGTCACCAATCCGGCGCTTTTTTACATTCGATTTCACGGCCGCAACGCCAGGGGCTGGCGCTCGGGCAATATGCAAATGCAGTTTGACTACGACTACAGTGATGAAGAGCTGAGGGAATGGGCCGACAAGATCATCGCACCGATGGCCCGACAGGCCGGTAGTGGGGCCATTTTTTTTAACAACCATGTCCGCGCTCAGGCACCTAAAAATGCCCGGCGACTGATCAGCATTTTTATCAAAGAAAGGCTTCTGTAGATCAATTTTGATTAAAACTAACCACGAAAACACGAAAAAAAGGAAGCACGAAATTATTTTAATATTTGCTTTCGTGTTTTCGGAATTTCGTGCTTTGGTGGTAAATTTGTTTTTGACACAAGCTCCTTGCTTCGGAGTAACAATGAATCGATCGATTATCCATTTAAATGTCGCCGATTTTGCTGTGGCGGTGGAAAGGGTGGTAGACCGGCGGCTGCACGAACGCCCGGTGATCATCGCACCCGAAGGCGCCGTGCGCGCTGCTGTTTACGACATGAGCAACGAAGCCTATCTGGCCGGTATCCGCAAAGGCATGGCCCTGCAACGCGCCGTCCACCTGTGCAAGGATGTCCGTATCCTCCCGCCCCACCCCCATCGCTACGAGCAGGCCATGCGCGATGTGCTCGCGTGCGCCCTTCCGTATTCACCCCTGATCGAGACCGGTGAAGACGATGGTCACCTGTTTATGGATGCCACCGGCACCGGCCGCCTTTTCGGACCACCCCGGGATGTGGCCTGGCGGTTGCGCCGACAGATCAAATCCGATTTGGGGTTGAACCCGATCTGGTCGGTGGCGCTCAACAAACTGGTAGCCAAAGTGGCCACCCGGCTGGTGAAACCCGACGGAGAATATGTTGTCCCGGCCGGTGAGGAAAAAGCGTTGCTGGCGCCGCTGCCTGTCCGTCTGGTCCCGGGCATCGAGCGCGATGATCTGCTGCGGTTGCGGGAATTCAATTTAACGCATGTTTTTCAGGTCGCAGCCTTGAGCCTGGAACAGCTGGAGGTTCCTTTTGCCACCCGTGCCCGGCTGCTCTACGAGGCGGTGCGCGGCATCGATCCGTCCCCGGTTTTACCGGTCGGACAAAAACCACCACAGGTGATCGTTGATCACGAATTCGGCACCGACACCAACGATGTGCACACCCTGGAAAGCGTTCTTTACCGGCTGGTGGAGCAGACCGGCGTCCGACTGCGGAAACGCCGCCGGACTGCCCGCCGCATCGCCATTGTTCTTGACTACTCCGACGGCATGCGCCGTGCCCGCCAGGTAGCTGCCCGGCCGGCCACAGCCAATGATATCACTCTCTTTGAGTTGGCCCGGCGCGCACTGCATTTGGCCTGGATCCGGCGGGTGCGCATCCGGCATCTGCGCCTGATCTGTGACCGGCTCGTCTTTCCGCCGGCCCAGTTAGAGCTGTTCGTTGCCGACCAGAAAGCTGATCAAAAGCGCTCCGGTCTGATCAATGCCATCGACAGCGTGCGCCAACGCTTTGGCCCCGAATCAATCCGCATGGGTCGGGTCTTGACCGCTTAACACTAAATTTGGCGTCTATATCATTTAAAGACCGAAAAATCCGAAATTCGAAACCCGAAGCCCGAAACAAATACGAATGACAAAAATTCAAAGTGCGAAACTGGGATTTGTTTTAAACATTTAAGATTCGAATTTTTAATTTGTTTCGAATTTCGATATTCGGATTTCGAATTTACAACGAACAATGATCCCATTAACTGTCCGATCAAACTATTCCCTGATGTGGGGCACCGCCCCGGTTAAGCAGGTCTGCCGGGCCGCCCGGCGTCTGGGCTATACGCATATGGCGTTGACCGACACCGACAACCTGTGCGGCCTGTGGCCTTTCTTGAGCGCTTGCCGGCGCGAAGGCCTGACCCCTATTGTGGGCGCGGAAGTCACCGATCCGCAACGCAAGCAACGCGCAGTCTGCCTGGTAGCAAACGAATCCGGCTACCGCAACCTTTGCCGTTTGCTGACCCGCCGCCACACGGACGAGGGCTTTCGTTTAGCAGCCGCTGTTAGCGCTCATGCAAACGGACTGGTGGTCCTGACCCAAAGCGCAGACCTGCTCAGCACCTGGCATGCTCAAGACGTCTGGGTTGCGGCCGCCATGCCGCGCCACCCTTTGCCCGCCATCCATCGGCTGCGTCGCACCGCCGGCCGTCTGGGCGTGCCGCTGGTGGCCACACCGGGCAGTTTCTTTTTGGACCCTGCAGACATGGCGATGCATCGCATGCTGCGCGCCATCGCTCACAACACGTCTCTGTCGCGCTTGGCCGCCGAGGAGATGGCGCCGCCAGATGCCTGGCTGGCCGGCCCCCAGGAATATGAGCGCCGCTTTGCCATCTGCCCCGAGACCATCAGGGCCACTAACCAGATTTCCGAGCGCCTCGATTTTCGCGGCCCGCAGTTTGGCATTGTCATGCCCCCGCTGCTCGGCCAAAACGGAGCCAATCCGGCCGAGCGCCTGCGGGAGCAAGCTTATGAAGGCGCGCTGCAGCGTTACGGCTCTGAGCTTTCCGAGGCTGTGGTGGAGCGACTGGAACACGAGCTGCGCAGCATCACGGGCATGGGATTTGCTGCCTATTTTTTGATCGTGCGCGACATCATCCAGCGCAGCCCGCGCACCTGCGGTCGCGGTTCGGGCGCCGCCTCGCTGGTGGCCTACTGTCTGGGTATTACCAATGTCTGCCCCCTGAAGCACAATTTATATTTTGAGCGGTTTATCAACCCGGGCCGCAAGGACCCGCCCGATATCGACGTTGATTTTGCCTGGGATGAGCGCGATGATGTGCTGGATTCGGTCCTGCGCCAGTACCCGGGCCATTCTGCCATGGTATCCAGCCATGTGCTGTTTCAACCTCGCATGGCGGTGCGCGAGGTGGCCAAGGTCTTTGGGCTGGCCGATGCCGAGATCGGGCGGGTATCCAAGCGGCTGCCCCAATTCTGGCGCGTGAAGGAATCCGACCCCCGATTTCTGGACGAACTCAAGCAACGCCCTGAAGCCAGGGCCCTGGCATTTCCCGCGCCCTGGCCCGACATTTTGCAGTTTGCCCAGCGCCTGATCGGCACCCCGCGCTATATGTCGGTTCACCCCGGTGGGGTGGTGATCACACCGCGACCTATTGAAGAATATGTTCCCGTCGAGCGCGCCCCCAAAGGCGTGCCGATTATCCAGTGGGAAAAAGATGCCACCGAAGATGCCGGTCTGGTCAAAATCGATTTGTTGGGCAACCGCAGCCTGGGCGTCATTCGCGATGCGCTGGCCAATTTGCGCGGCAACGGCACCACCTTTGACGAACTGCGCTGGGAGCCCGAAGACGATTTTGCCACCCAGGAGGCTCTGGCCCAGGGTCGCACCATGGGCTGCTTCTATATTGAGAGCCCGGCCATGCGCCTGCTGCAGCAAAAATCCAAAGTCGGCGATTTCGAGCATCTGGTCATCCACAGCAGCATCATCCGCCCGGCAGCCAACGAATTCATCCAGGAATACATCCGTCGCCTGCACGGCGGCCGCTGGGACCCGATTCATCCTTTTCTGGCCGAAGTGCTCGCTGAAACTTTCGGCATCATGGTATATCAGGAAGATGTTTCACGCGCTGCAGTGGTTCTGGCCGGCTTTTCACATGCCGAAGCCGATACGCTGCGCAAAGTGCTGACCAAAAAAGATCGCGAATACCAGCTGCGGGATTTTAAACACCGCTTTTACGCCGGTGCGCAGCAGCGCGGCGTGCCGGCCGACAAAACCGCCGAGATCTGGGACATGATGATGAGCTTTAGCGGCTATTCCTTCTGCAAACCCCACAGTGCTTCTTATGCCCGGGTATCCTTTCAGGCCGCTTATCTCAAAATCCACCATCCGGCCGAATTTATGGCGGCGGTGATCAGCAACCAGGGCGGCTTTTACGGCACCTTCGCCTATGTGTCCGAGGCCCGGCGCATGGGGCTGACGGTGCTGCCACCGGATATCACCTCAAGTCAGGTTCACTGGACCGGCCGGGCCGACACCCTGCGGGTGGGGCTGCAGTCGGTCAAAGGCCTGAGCGCCGACACCCAGGTGCGCATCGTCGCGCAACGCCTGCCTCGGCCCTACAGCGGTCTGCGGGATTTCTTGGAACGCGTGCGCCCCGCGGAAGACGAGGCCCGTTCGCTGATCAACTGCGGCGCTCTGGATGCGCTCAATCCCGGCAGTAACCGCGCAGCGCTGCTGTGGGAGTTGGCCTGCTGGCT
>JASFIV010000237.1:0-7214 GCA_050122475.1 Desulfobacterales bacterium
GCCAGGGCCACCGAATCCGGCAAAGATGTGTTTAGCGCCAACTGTTCGGGCTGCCATTATACCGATCGCAAGGACACCAAGGTGGGACCCGGCTTACAGGAGCTATTTAACAATCCCAAGCTTCCCTCGTCAGGGCGCCCCACCAGCGAAGAAAACGTCCGTGCCACGATCGTCAACGGGCAGGGCAAAATGCCACCGTTCAAACATCTTGATGATGCGAAAATTAAAGCCCTAATTGATTATTTGAAATCATTATGAGAGCAGTACCCATTTTTTAAGCTGTTTTCCTGGAATCGACAACCGGGCTTTGTGCTGATGTTTTAGCGGTGCAAAACTTTTTCCTCATCTGGCCCTACGCGATAAGGTGCATTAGCCAATTTTACCACGAAGCGCGCGAAGGACACGAAAGCATAAAAGTAAAATTACGCGTTTTCCCTTTGTGCATCCCACGCCCGCCATCGCGACCCTGCCCGCCTCGCCTTGCCCGCATGGCGGGCGGGTTCGTGTTCTTGGTGGTGAGAAATCGGACGGATGTCGAAGCATAATAGAATCCATGCCGGAGCGTTGTGATATTCCATATCGTCACCGACTGGAATTATGTTCAATAAAAAGCGCCATTATTTTCATCTAGGTTTAATCTTGATTGGCATCCTGCTAGCAGGGGTTGGCAGTCATTCCACGGATTCGGATTGGTTGCTGAAGCCTCCCGGTCTAAGGCCGCTCAAAGCGCCTACAACGGTTATTCCCGCCACCCATCAGTATGTAAACCGGAAGCTTGAGTTGCCGGCATATCGAAGCGCAGCCGGCACTCCGCTGAAGGGGTGGTCCCGAAAATTCATTAAGACACGGCGCTTTTCCAGTGACCAGAGCGCCTGGATCTTTTACCGTCAATCGGATTTAAGGCAAACGAAAGTGGTAGAAAACACCGGCATGCCCGCGTCGCTGCGGATTTGGCCGGTGGGGGCCACGCTCATTCTGGAAGGGTACAAGGGTGATGCTTTACGGTCGGGCAATGCTAAACTTGTGGAAATTGAGCTTATGACCAAACGGGCGCCTGCATCCGGATCTGTTTCCGATCCTTTTTTTGCGGTTGACTGGAATTATGCACGCTTCACACCCGATGGCGCCTGGTCGCTGTCCCCGCAAAAGTTGATCGAATGCCATCAATGCCACAGCATTGCCTTCGAGCTGACCGGCGATTTGGTTTTTACCCAGTTCCGTTAGTTTGTCGCCTTTTATTCGAGTAGCAAAGCACTGTGTTATTTTCAGTGCCGGCATTTTGGCCTCTGCCTTTCTGATATTCCAACAAATCGGTTTTGCCGGTAGCCAGTAGCCAGTTATCAGATGACAGAGGTCAGAGATCAGAGGATAGATAAGTTGCGTCATCTAAGCGTTTGTCCTCTGTCTTCTGTCGTCTGACCTCTGTCCTCTGAAAACATGGTGCCTGAAACATTTTTTGACCAATGAGCTCCAAATATACCACACCATTAAATAAACTAACCAAACCCCTCCCATGGCTGCATTTTGGCGGGGCCTTTCTTACTTTTGTGCTCGTTTATCTTTTTACCGCCGTTCACAGCCAGCTGGGCCAAGAGATCTCCGCCGGTGAAAGTCCGGGATTTACATTTCTGGCAGAACACCTCCCGGTGTTCATGAGCCTGGCTTTGGGCTATTTGATTTTTGTTGGTGCATTGCAACACTCCTGGATTCGCACCGAGCTGACCGCCAATGCTGGTTTACTTAAATTATCGGCGCGCATTCAATTTGTATGTGTTGCGATCGTTGCGCTGACGATATGGAACGACTGGAGCCATTTCACATCTGCGGCCGCATTTGTTTTACTGGCTTCAATTCTGACGCAGGCTTACCTCGTTCTGTGGTATCAACAGATCCGCGGCCCCGACATCCCCCAGCGCTTCCGATACACAGACGATCACGCGCTATTGTTTCTGGCGCTGCTCTTTCTAAACAATGTCATCGTCACCCGGCTGGATCCTGCCTGGCACCGGCTAAGGGATTTTATTCATTTCAGCTCCAACGTGGAAATTGCCCTGCAAAAATTCATCCCTGCGGTCTTTTCCGGTGTCACCGGATTATGGTTTGGCATTGTGACGCTGGCCATCCTTTCTTTGTCCGGCTTTTTGCAGAGCAAATTAGACGCCAAAACTTCCCTGAAAGGGTTATCTTTTTTCCTGCCGTCTGTCTTGCTGTGCAGCTTTTACACCGTCATTGCGATGACTGCCCTGATGGTTGCCATTGAATGGCAGGTCGACAAGTTAGGGCTCAGGCCCGCTGCGATCGCACTGGCCCTTTTACTGACCGCAACCGGCGGAGCACTGGTGTCAAAAAGCCACCTGCAAATTTCGCGCTACTTACCGCCGGGCCATCAACGCAGTCCGGTGGGACTTGTCTGTGTTTCAATGGGAGTCTTGTTTATTTATCCGCTGTTTTGGTTGGTGACCACCAGACCCTATCGTCGGGCCGCGTGGATCGCAATGATCCTGTCGATCGTCTTGCTCTGCGGCCTTGTGAATTATGTTTTGCTCTACGGTGATTTATTTAATCCGTGGTTTACCGCATTTTCTTATTTGAAAAGCATCTTATTAAAAGTATCAACAATCGTAACGGCTGGTGCGCTGGTGATTCTTTTTGAGGATGTTTTTGTTTCCGAAAGGCGTTTATCATCCGGAACCGTGCGGCGCTGGGCGCTGCTGGCCACTATTTTTATTGCCGGCTTCGTTCCTTTTGGGTTGCTGAACCAATACCTGAATGCGAAAACGATTCTACTGCAATTCAGTGATCTGACCCGGGTAGAAGCGGCTTACGCCAGAGAACTGGCCGGCATATTAAAGCTCGACCGCTGGGTCCGGTTGGGTCAAAACCCGGCGCTTAATCAGAAACCGCATCCCTGGCCCCTGCCGTGGAAGCTGCAAAAAGTGAAGCCCTCGCTGCTTCCCAAAGATTTCAACCTGATGGTCATTGTTGTCGATGCACTCAGAGGCGATGCGTTTCATTCCGCCGGCTATCATCGCAACCTGACGCCTTTTTTGGATAAATGGGCAACAGAAGAAACTATCTCTTTTCGCCGGGCTTACAGCCAGGGCGGTGGTTCTTTTGCAGCTTTTCCATTTCTGGTTGCCGGTCGAAGTCGCTTCAGCCTGTATGGGCCCGATTTATACCAGGAAAACCTTTACTTTAAAATTGCCGAGGCAGAAGGTATCCAGCACTATATGGTTATGAAGGGTTTTGGGCCGCGATCCATATTCCCGCCGGATTATGCGGTCACCGAGCTGACCATCCCCCGTGCGGGAAGCGACCGGCGCACCGCTACAGCCGATGAAGTGTTTGATTCGGCGCGCCAAGCTATCGCCCAAATCAAGGCAGGCGAGCGGTTTCTGTGCTTTTTGCATTTGATGGATGTCCACAATGACCTCTGGAAAAAAACCGGCGGTATCGATTTCGGTGATGCGCCCCGAGATCTCTACGACAACAATCTATCCTATCTGGACAGGGCCTTTGAACGGTTTATCGGCTGGCTGAAAACGCATCACATTTATGATCAAACCGTTATCCTGTTTACCTCCGACCACGGAGAACAATTCTGGGAGCACGGTGCCAGCCTGCACGGCCATACTGTTTATGAAGAAGAAATTCGAATTCCGGCGATTCTATTAACACACCATATCCGAAGACGCTTTGATGATGTACCTGTTATTGCTGCGGATATGGCACCCACGATTGCCGAGCTGGCCGGCTACGCCATCGAACCGCCTTATGATGACCCGCATATGGGCATATCATTGGTACCGCTCCTAACAGCCGATGACCGCACCCGTTATCTGCAAAGAGATATTGTCGGTCGGGCTTCTTTCAAACGCCGCTATTTTTTGTACCGAAACTGGCAGTGGAAATTCATTTATTTTGCCGAACTGGATCTGGCGCAGTTATTCAACATCGCTGAAGATCCCCTGGAAAAGAGTAACCTGGTAGAAGCAAAACCCCGGCTGGCCGCCGAACTGGAACAGGAGTTGCTGCACTATTTGCACCGGGTGGAAGGAAAAACATATCAACCCCTGTTGAGCCGTTCCCTGCCTGCCAGGCAGCATGCCAGAGCCGGCAACAACTGAAACTACTGACCTTATCATCATATCTCACCGTTCAGATTTTCTTCTCTTCTCATATTGACACATCTCTATTTCGTTCCTAACATCTTGGTTATTCATTCGCTCTAAAATATTTTCTTACCTTTAGCCAAAATCTCTTTTAATAATGATTAAGGAGACTTGATTATGAAGAAATGGATATTCATCGGGCTCGGTGCAATTGTCATCCTGTTGATCGTCGTTGTGGTAGTGGGTATCTCAAAACTGGGCCCGCTGGTCAAAATGGCAGTCAACACCTACGGCCCCAAAATTACCAACACCGAATTGCGGGTGGATGATGTCGGGATTTCGCTGTTTTCGGCCGAAGCCAAACTTAAAAAGTTTTTCCTCGGAAATCCAAAGGGCTTTAAATCACCCAGTGCAATGAAAGTCGGGTCCATCTATGTGGATGTGGATCGAGGCTCCATTACCAAAAATCCCATCATTATTAATAGGATCGAGGTGGTCGAGCCCGAAATCACTTACGAAAAGCAGGGGAAAAGCGATAACTTTCAATCGATATTAAACAACGTGCAAAAAAATGTGCCCCAAAAAGGTTCCACCCAAAAGGAGACCGCCAAAGAGGGCCCGGGAAAGAAGTTGATCATCAACGATTTTATTGTCAAAAAAGGCAAGGTCAACCTGGCGGTTGCCATGGCCGGCGGGGCGCTTGGTGATCAGGAAATCAAAACCAATCTTCCCGATATTCACCTTAAAGATATCGGCAAGAAAAAGGGCGGGGCCTCAGCGGCCGAAGTGGCCAAGCAAATTGTTGCAGCTCTTTACGGTGAGATCCGATCACCGGCGGTGATGGGCGCTTTAACCGAACAGCTTAAAAGTTTGGGCGGCACCTCCGCCAAAGCTGCAGCCGACCTTCTTGAGGGTGCGGGTAAAGAAACAGGCAGTGTGACCGACAAAGTTAAAGGGTTATTCCAAAAAAAAGAATAAAAGTAATTTTATAGCCTCCCCTAATGTCCGAGGGCTGCGTTCCAAACAGATTCAAAATGCTCGAAACTCGAGGGTTAAGCCCGTTATCCGTTGAGCCGGTCGAGCCGGTTCAGGAGCTCAAAGTTAATCTAATATAAAACCGACAACGGGCTCAACGGGCTAACCGGCCAACCCTTTATTGAGCACCTGATTGGATTTCATCCAGGGTTTTTTTGAATAGTTCCGCATGCGGCCCGCCCAGCTTAACGGCCTTTCGGGCTGCTTTCAGGGCCTCCTGTTTCTTGCCCTGTTCCCACAATACCTGGGCCAGATTGTTAAAAGCCACCCCTTCATGCGGAAATCGGGCTGTCGCTGTGTGCAATACAGCGGCTGCAGATGCCAAATCCCCCATAGCATAATAGCTGTTGCTTAAACCGATATGAGCGGAAAAGCTCTGCGGCCATCGGTGCAAAGCGGTTTGATACCCTCTAACTGCGGCCTGCCATTGGCGGGCCTTTTCCAGGCCCACGACAGCTGAAATCCACGATTGCTCCTGGACCGTCACCGGCAACCGATCAGGCGGCAACACGAGCAGGCCCCAATGGTCGCCCCGCGCCCAGGTATTTTCAAACGTCCTAAAGCTTGTTTTTTTCCAGCTGGTGACTCCCGAATGTAAAATGACCATCTCGGCGTCAACGTCATAACCGATGACAACGGCATAATGCCAGACGGGTATCCAGGAGAGCCCCAGGTTCTGCAGCACGATAACCGGATGTCCGGCTGCGATTTCGCGTAGCAGCGCATGTGCCCCGTTGATTGGATAGGCAACTTTTCCCTGGCGACGGGTGGCTGCAATCATTGCCGGTTGAAGACTGCCTTTAAGGGAAGGGGTATATACTTGGGGGGTGAGCTCATCCGGGCTGATCTGAAGGCCGCTCCAGGAAAGAACCATGGCCAGGGCTGCCGGCCCGCATTGATATTCTTTTTGGGGAAAGAACGGCACCGCATTCAATTTATGCTGGGACGGGATGCTGTCTGCTGCCTGCTGCCATTTATGGGTCGTTGTGGTGGTACATCCACTTAGAACAAAGAGTCCGAAGACCCAACCCCAGACGGCCATCTGCTGCCATAAACTCAGAGTGCTGTGGCGCTTGATTTTGGTATTACCTGAATTTTGCATGAAAATTAATGCGAAGTTTAGAACGCCTTTTCACCGCTTTCCCAAATAATTTCTCGAATGACGGAAGTGCGGTATAAGTGGTTGTAAAAAAACCTTCAAATACCAGAATGTTTTATACAACCACTAAAAGACAGCACGTCAAGCAAATCATAGAAGTACAACAAAAAGCCATTCTGGTAAAATGGATGAAAATCATTTTATCTCATTAATTTTCACCCGCAGGGCAAGTCGAAGGCAGTCGAGGTCCGCCCTTAAGTGCCTTGCATATGAAAGCCTCCGACTCGTGCAAAATTAAGGTATTATCGGACAAAGGTAAAGACGTTGGTATAGCCCATGGCATCGGTAATGGCCAGGATAATGACAATAACACCCACCACGATCAGAAAGGTCACGAAAAAGCCGCCGCCGGCAGGCAGCTCTTCGATTTGATCGGCGATTTGCAGGGCTTCCGCATCGGTAAGGCTGTCAACTCGGGCCATGGCTTCGAGGGGGTCGATTCCCTGGGATTTTAAAAAGGCCTGCGCGTCTTCCCGTGCCAGGATCGTTTTGATGGTGTTGCGGGCATTTTGCCCGTCGGCTGTTATCGCCAGGGTTGCTTCTGTATCGACCATAGCGGCCAGCACCGATTGGTAGGGTGCGGTCAATACAACCATCATAATCACCAGAAACACGCTAAGAAACTTAAATCGTTGCCGAAACAATGTCATTCTGTACCTCCTCCAGGTCTGGATTGTTCAGTCATATAAAACAAAACATTAGAAATAGAAAAAAATCGCTAATTTGGCCTTTCGCTGCGGAATAATGGAATATTGGAATGATGGGTTTGAACCATCTGAATAAATTCCTGTATGGGGCAGACAATCACAAAAATTGCGGTGTCGTTCGCCTTTACACCCCAAACTCCATTTTTCCAGAATTCCATCATTCCCATCGGATGAGATAACTGGGAAAATGATACTTTTAAA
>JASFIV010000238.1:0-7080 GCA_050122475.1 Desulfobacterales bacterium
GACTAAGATGAACCGATCAAATTTAAATCCAAGATTATCAAAACCGCCCTGTGGTGGTCTGCTGCTCATCCTGGCGCTGATTTTCATCCTGCTAGCGGCCACCGATCTATGGGCCAACCCAACGGCCGCCATTCGCTTAAAAGAGCGGGTCGAAATCAACGATGCCGACATTTTACTGGGTCAGATCGCCACTATAGAAGGCGCTGATAACCGCCTTAACCAACGTCTCAAAGACATTCTGATCGCCAGAGCGCCTTTGCCGGGCGACACGCGTCAGATTGATCCGAATCTGGTTCAAAAGCGTCTGAAACAACATCATATCGATTTGGCGGCCGTTATTGTTGAAGCGCCACCGCAGGTTGCCGTTACCCGCAGCCACGTTGAAATTCAAAAAGAAGAAATCGAAAAAATCGTCTCTGAGTTTATCATTCAGCAGACCCCGCGGGACAATAAAACGCTGCGCATCAAAGAGATCCAGATTCCAGCCAGCGTTATTCTGCCCAAAGGCCGTATTACTTACAGAGTGAGCGCACCGCGCAACCGACAGTTGATGGGCCGCTGCCCGATTGCGGTTGATTTCAGTGTTGATGGACAAACCCATAAAAAGCTATGGGCCACCGCCATGATCGAGGTGCTGGGTCCGGTGGTGGTCACGCGCAAACCCCTTGGCCGCTATAAACCCATTACCGCGGAAGATATTGACGTTCAAACGCTGGATCTGGCCAATTTGCCGGCCAATGTGCTTTCTGATCCGGATGCAGTCATCGGCAAACGTACACGCAGAGCCATCGGTGCCCTAACCCCGTTACGGTCGGATAGCATCGAACTGCCGCCATTGGTAAAACGCGGAGATCTGGTAACGATTATCGCTGAGTCGGAAAACCTCAAAATTACCACCCTCGGACGGGTAAAGAAAAAAGGGTGCCTGGGAGAGCGCATCCCGGTGGTTAATCTGGATTCAAAAAAGGTGCTGCACGCGCTGGTCGTAGACGCCAACACGGTTAAAGTTGAATTCTGAAATGCTTGATTTTATGAACAAAGGAAAACACAACATGTCAAAACCAACCCAGTTCTTAATCGGATTTACGGTTTTCACCCTTTTGCTCGCCAATCTAAGCGGCTGTGCCGCCCCCCGGCAGACCCTGCCGCCGGTGGCGGAAACAACGCCCGTTAAGCCGCAGGTGCCGATAAAAGCCGTATCTTTACCCCAACCGGAATTCAACGGCTCCCTCTATGAATCAAACGGTTCTCTGTATGCAACGCGCAGCATGTTCAACGATTTTTTTATTGATACCAAAGCACGCAAGGTCGGTGATATCGTCACCGTTAAGATTGCAGAATCCTCCAAGGCCACCAATTCGGCCGACACCAAAACCGGTCGGGAGTCTGGCCTGGAAGCGGGCATTGATACCCTTTTTGAGATCGAAGACTGGTATGAAGATAAGGTTTTAGGCAATATCTCCAATAATCTGCCCCGACCCAACCCATTCGGCAATCCATCGGTCAAAGGCAGCATGTCCAGTGATTTTAACGGCTCCGGGAGCACATCGCGCAGCGGGGATCTGAATGCCTTTATCACCTGCCGGGTGACCGGGTTGTTGCACAACGGTAATCTGAAAATTGTCGGATCGCGTGAAATATTGGTCAATCATGAGACCCAGATGATCATTCTGTCCGGGATTATTCGGCCGCGTGACATTGATGACGACAATGTCATTTTATCGACTTTCATTTCCGATGCCAAAATTGCATACAGCGGAAGTGGGATTGTCAATGATCGCCAGCGACCCGGTTGGTTGGCCAATTTGCTGAATTCGGTCTGGCCTTTTTAATACAGCACGGCAAGGAAAGTTTAACATGAAAAAATGGTTACAAGCGACGTCTTTAGTTAAATGGATCACAATGGCTTTGTGGGTCCTGACAGTTGCCACCGTTCGGGTCCCGGATGTTGCGGCGGTCCGCATTAAAGATATTGTCGATATTAAAGGCGTGCGCCAAAATCAGCTGGTCGGATATGGACTTGTGGTGGGCTTGGAAGGCACCGGTGACAGTGATAGCTCTTTGTTTACGATTCAATCACTGGCCAGTTTGCTGGAGAAAATGGGCGTCACCGTTCAGACCAGTGATATTGAAGATGTCGAAAATGTGGCAGCGGTCATGGTGACCGCCGATCTGCCAGCGTTTGCCAGCCTGGGCAGCCGCCTCGATGTGCTGGTCAGCTCGATCGGCGATGCTGAAAACTTGCAGGGCGGCACACTGCTGTTTACGCCGCTGCGCGCTGCCGATGGTAATGTCTATGCGGTGGCCCAGGGGCCTGTCAGCACAGGTGGATTCGCGGTTAGCGGGAACTCCGGTGATCAGGTCCAAAAGAATTTTCCGACGGTCGGACGTGTGGTCAGTGGCGCACTGGTGGAAAAAGAGCTGCAATCCAATTTTAACCAAAAAAATGAGCTAACCCTGGCTTTGAAAGACCCGGACTTTACCACCGCCAGCCGGGTGGCCCAGGCCATCAATCGTGCCTTTTACAGCCAGCTGGCCCGCACCGAGAATGCCGGCTCGATTCGGGTAACGGTGCCGGAAAACTATTTGGGCAATACGGTCCAATTTGTAACCATGATTGAAAGTCTGGGCGTCACGCCGGATACAGTTTCCAAAGTGGTCGTCAATGAGCGCACCGGTACGGTCATTATGGGTGAAAACGTGCGCATTGCCACCATCGCCATCGCCCATGGCAATTTAAGCATCCAGATAAACGAATCCCAGGATGTTTCCCAACCGCTGCCGTTTTCAAGTGGCGGGCAGACCGTGGTCACACCCGAATCGGAGATCGTCGTTCAGGAAGGTAAAAACCCCATTTTCCTGGTGGAATCCGGCGTCAGTATCGGAGAGGTCGTTAAAGCATTGAATGCGCTCGGTGTATCCCCCCGCGACCTGATTGCCATTTTCCAGGCGCTCAAAGCCGCAGGGGCCCTGCAGGCAGAATTGGAGATTATCTAATGGCCGATTTTATATCTTCGCCGAAATTGCCCTTTAATCTAACGGATATGGTTTTCGAGGCCCCCAACCGTTTGCAACGTACCCTGGGTTCAAAAAAGGGCACATCCGATGGGTCCGCAAATGATCCGGAATTGGCTGAGGCTTGCAGCCAGATGGAATCGTTGTTTATCAACCATTTATTTAAAGAAATGCGCGCCACCATTCATCGGTCGGGGTTTATCAGCGGCGGTAGAGCCGAAGAAATTTATACATCGATGATGGATGCGGAAATGGCCGCCAAACTGGCCAACAGAGGCGGGATCGGTCTGGCAGACATGATGTTGCAGCAGCTGGGCACGCCGGCTTCGGACCCCGGAGCTGAAGATTCGGGTGATCCTGAATAAAATTATTTCTAAAGTTATTGGTAATTTAGCCGATAATTAAAACTGTGCAAGACCTGATATGAACTCAATCAAAACGATTGATACCATCAGGGCAAGCGATAGGAAAAATGGTCAAATGGAACACCTTTTGGATAAACTGATTCGATTGCTCGCGCATGCGACTGAATTGTATCAATCGCTATTGCGAGTTGTGCAAAATGAAAAGGATGCAGTGGTCGGGCTGAATTTAAAACAGCTTAACGAGGTCTGTAAGGCCAAAGATAATTTGCTATTAAAACTGCGTATTCTGGAAGAACAGCGTCAGCAGGTGATGAATCGGGTTGCCGCTGAACTCGGCTGCTCGACCGAAGGTCTGACGTTAACCCGGCTATCTGAACAGGTTGATGGATCATACGCCCGACGGCTGCTGGACTGCAGCACCGATTTGTTGGCCCTGATTCAAACCCTACAGGAGGTCACGCAACAAAATAAATCCCTGATGTCGCATTCAATGCAACTGATCCAGGGTTCTTATAACCTCTTAAATAATCTCATGGTGGATAATCCGGTATACTACCGCAGCGGTGCTGTGGATTGCGGTGAAGAAACCGGTAAACTATTGAGCGGTGATATTTAGTTAATGAAATGTGTGGTACCCATAGGGGATATGAAAATCGCATCCAGACCGGACCAATTGGTCACCGATGCGCTGGGCAGCTGCTTGTGCCTGACAGCATATGACCCAATATCCGGTATGGGTGGTCTGTTGCATGCCATGTTGCCGTTGTCGAAAGTCAATCTGAAAAAGGCCGAAACCAATCCATTTATGTTTGTCGATACCGGGATTCCGGCCCTCTTTGAGCAGTTTGCGGCTCAGGAAAATGTGTCTCCCAAACCCAACTGGCTGGTAAAGGCCATCGGGTGCGGTAACCCCATGGGACATAAAGAGGTGTTTCAGATTGGAGAGCGAAATTACCGGGTCCTCTGTGAAAGACTTTTAAACGAAGGGATTCGTTGTAAAGCCGAAGATATCGGCGGCACAGCCAGTCGCACGGTTTGTCTGGATCTTGCGACTGGACAGACGATCGTTAGTAGCAACGGCATAGAGAGGGTGTTATGAGCAACACAAAAATAAATGAAATATTCGACAAGGTAAAATCATTTCCAACCATCCCAGGGGCGGGCGCCAGAATGCTGAGCCTGCTTGAAGAACCCGACACCTCTGTTTCTGAAATCGAAGACATATTGCGCTACGACCCTGGGCTGACGGCTAATATTCTTAAATTGGCAAACTCCGCCTATTTTGGTTTGCCCTCCAAAATCGGCTCTCTGAAACAGGCCGTCATTTTACTGGGCCTAAAGCGTCTCATCCAGTTGGTGGTGGCCTCCTGTGTGAGTGCCGTTATGGACAAATCGGTACCCGGCTACAATTTGCCATCGGGTGATTTATGGCGGCATTCGATTGCGGTCTCCATTGCTGCTGAGGCGTTGGTAAAAGGTAAAAAAAGAATTGATGCTGAAGATGTGTTCACCCCCGCACTGTTACACGATGTCGGCAAGTTGATTTTAGGGTCATTTGTCAGCGAAGAAATGGAGGCCATCCAGAGTATTGCGGCCAAAGGTATTCCCTGGGTAGTGGCCGAAAACATGGTCCTGGGCACCGATCATGCTGAAATCGGAGCGCGCATTCTGGCCAATTGGAATTTGCCGGCTGGTGTCATCAATGCAGTTCGATGGCATCACGATCCGGATTCTCCGGATGCCAGCAACATGCAAATGGATGTGGTCTATCTGGCCAATGTTTTATGCCAGACACCGGATACCAGCGGACCGACCGCCGGTCATTCAGTTGAATTATCGCCGGCAGTGATTGATCGACTGGGAATTCAACTCGACCAATTCGAGAATATTTCAGAAAAAGTGGCCCACTGGGTGGATGAGTTATCGAATGCATTGGCATTTAATTGAGCATTGCAACAGCAAAATTACGCGCACAACCGTTGCGCATAAAGGATGAGAGGGGCAGCCTATAGTGACGAAAACGGTTAAACACCAACTGATAATATTGAGGAAATAATCCATGGAGGTGCAAAAAATAGCAACGGCCATACAGTCGTTTCCCGGAATGCCGGGTACAGCCGTCAAGTTGTTGGGTTTGATTGATGATCCGTCTATGCGGGTATCTCAGATCGAGGAAATATTGCGTCATGACCCCGGTTTGACGGCCAACGTGCTCAGGCTTGCCAATTCAGCCTATTTTGGGATTCCGTCTAAAATCGGCTCGATCAGACAGGCCGTGATATTGCTGGGTCTCAAGCGCTTGATACAAATGGTTATTGCGGCCTGCGTCAGTGCGATTATGGATAAACCGGTGCCGGGCTATGATCTGCCGCCGGGTGAATTGTGGCGCCATTCGATTGCCGTCTCGGTCGCAGCCGAGGGCCTGGTGAAAGAGCTGAGAATCGAAGCTTCTGAGGAAATATTCACTGCTGCCCTTTTACATGATGTCGGCAAACTGGTTTTGGGCGAGTTTGTCAAAGATGATTTTAATAAAATAGCCACTGCCGTTTCGGAGGGTGTGAGCTTTGAGATGGCGGAAACCGCGGTGTTGGGCACCAACCACGCCGAGGTCGGTGCCAAGATATTAACCTGCTGGTCACTGCCCGCGGAAATTATCAGGGCGGTTCAATGGCACCATGACCCTGAAGCCGTTGAGCGCACCAGCGCCATGTTAGACATCGTGCATGTGGCCAATGTGATAAGTATCATGATCGGCATCGGTATCGGCCGGGATGGCTTGCAGTATCAACCGAGCGTTGCCGTCAGCGAGCGTCTCGGACTTGAGCCCAATGTTTTGGAAAAGGTAGCGAGTCAGACGACCCAATGGGTTACCGAGTTGTCTGGCGTTCTAGCATCCGGCTAACTCTGATTTACAAAAAGAGGATGTCTTATGTCAGATATCAATGGAGTTTTGAGTATTGCAGGCCAGGCCCTGATTACCCAGCAGCGGGCGATCCATGTAACGGGTCACAATATTGCCAATGTAAACACCCCTGGGTATTCGCGTCAACGCTTGATCATGGCACCGACCGTTGCCTTTGATTCGGTGGTCGGGATTATGGGCAACGGGGTCAGTGCGGACGAGATTGAACGAATCTACGATCGGTTTTTAAATGCCCAGATCACCAGTGAGACCTATGTGATGGGAAGATGGGATGCGCAGCAACAATCGGTTGAATCACTCGAAATTATTTTCAATGAAAGTTATGGAGCTGGCTTAAACCAAGCGATGAGTGAGTTCTGGAATGCCTGGCAGGCGTTAACCAATAATCCATCTGGTCACACCGAAAGACAAATCCTTGTGACGCGATCGCAGATTTTAGCGTCGACTTTCAATACACTGGATGCCGATCTTGCGCAGGCGCAGCAGGATCTGGACCGTTCTATTGTGGGAACCGTTGCCGACATCAACGAATTGTCCGCCCAGTTGGCCGATTTGAATCAAAAGATTGTCTCATTCGAGACCGTAAGCCAAAGTGCCAATGATTATCGCGATCAACGCGACGTTGTGCTTAATGAGCTTGCCGAACTGATTGACATTAATCCATTTGAAGATGAACACGGTGCAGTCACGGCGCTGATTGGCAACGGTAGGCCGCTGGTGAGCGGAAGTTCCGTGTGGCAGCTTTCTACAGAGACCAATGCCTCCGGGTTGCAGGAT
>JASFIV010000239.1:0-7023 GCA_050122475.1 Desulfobacterales bacterium
TCTACATCTTCAGTGTTTGCTGCCTCAATTATTTTTTCTACAACCGGTCCGTGGGCAATCAGCCTTTTGCAGGCAATACCTCTGTTTTGAAACTTGGACACGATTCCATCAAGGTATAATTCATTATCTTTCAATTTTGCGTTGAAAGCTTTTTGATTGGCGCTGGCATAAGTTTCTCCAATACCATCGGCATATGAATATTCGATAACCTTGATAAGGATGACAGTTGCCTGAAATCGGTTCGCTAACTCTCTCACATGAGGACGTATCATTTCCGCTCTTTTTGATCCGTCAAGAGGGACAAGAATCTTTTCGTACATGGTTAAACTCCTCCTTTATTATCGCTTGATCAAAAAACAATAACGCAAAGGGTGTGCCAATTTTTAAGCTGTTGAAATCAATACTATTTATTTTTTTCAACTCGGAAATCGGAACTTTAAATTCAGATATGAAAAACAAATCGGAATTGAAAATTCTTATTTGGCAAGCTTTTTGGCTTCCCGTTTTTTTTAAAAATAATGACTCAGAAAAGTTTTATGAAGTGGCACCTGTTTTCCTTTTAGATTCAGTTATTTCTGATGTTTATTCACCTTTTGGCGTTATTTATTTTTGCCTTATGCTCAAAATGGCATATCATTTGCCTTACAAAAAGGCTTTTAATCACCTTCCGAATTGAGAAAAGCAAATACCACAGGAGTCTCCTATGCTGAAATTTTTGTTCAAAAAGGAGTTGCAGCTCGAGAATTTGATTTACAGCTATCTCGAAAACTTGGGCAAGATTCAGGAGCAATTTATCAAAGCCATGAATGTTTGCCTGAAAGATGGGATTTGTGATGATTTTTCTTTTTTGATTAACCAGGCCCACAAGTTTGAATCCAGGGCCGATGATATTCGTGATGAAATCAACGAATTGATGTATAGCCGGGCGCTAATACCCGAATCACGTGAGGATGTCATGGCCCTGTTGGAGAGAGTTGATGAAATCCCACGATCTTTAGAGCATATTCTCAACGTCATACGCACAGAAAGAATTGCTTTTCCAGAATTTATGATGCTCGATATTCAGGAACTGATTCGAATTTCAATGGAAAGTTGCGATATGATGGTCAAGCAGATTGATGCCATGCTTAGGAAAAATGAAGGCGTCAGAGCGTTAATGTCAACAATCGGGCAAAACGAAAGTCATTGCGATCATATTGAACAGCGAATTATGACCAAGTTATTTGCTTCCGATCTCGATCCGTTCCTGAAACTTCAATTAAAAGGAATCGTAATCGTTATGGGCGAAATCTCGGATCAGACGAACAGGGTATCCAAAAGGGTCAATATCATGACCCTGAAAAGGCGGGTGTAATGTTATCTTTGCTGGGAGGCGTTTTTTTAGGCTGGTCTCTTGGTGCCAACGATGCATCTAATGCGTTTGGATCAGCTGTTACCTCTAGAATGATTAGATATTGGAATGCCGCTGTTTTAGCCTCAATTTTTGTCGTACTGGGGGCGTTACTAGAGGGGCAGGCCGGAATCAAAACCCTGCAGGGGCTGACCCAACTATCTTTAAAAGCGGCAGTGGTCTCTTCAGTCACTGCAGCGATCACCGTGAGCATTATGACGCTTTTAGGTCTGCCCGTTTCAACATCTCAGGCTGCGGTCGGCGCCATCCTGGGTATCGGATTTTTAAATCAATATTTGAATATTAACGGACTGGGCAAAATTGTCGCCTGCTGGTTCGGCACCCCCATTGGCGGGATGCTGATTGCGATCATCACCTACAAAATTTTGGCAGCTTTATTCAACAACATCAAAATCGACCTGTTCAGATCCGACATACTGCTCCGCATTTCCTTAATCATTGTCGGCTCTTATGCGGCGTATGCTTTGGGCGCGAACAACGTTGCCAATGTCACCGCCGTTTTTGTCGGGGCAGGCAAGCTAACTGTTTTTTCAGCAACCCTGATCGGGGGACTCAGCATTGCATTTGGCATCTTGACATTCAGCAGGGGCGTCATGGAAACCGTCGGCAAAAAACTGGTACGCCTGGACCCGTTTTCGGCGTTGATTGTGGTTTTGGCCGAAGCCATCACGGTGCATCTATACACGTTTATAGGCGTCCCGGTCTCAACTTCACAGGCGGTGATCGGTGCTGTACTTGGAGTCGGTTTGGTTAAGGGTATAAACACAGTTAGTCGACGGACGTTAATGAATATCATGATCGGATGGTTTCTAACACCGACAATTGCCTGTTCTATCGCAGTCGCGATTTTTTTCATCGTTCACCTTCGGTATGTTCCGGTTTAAACTCATCTCGGCCCCGTCCCAAAACAGGCGGAATGGAGTCTACTGAATCTATAAGAGGATTTAAAAATGGCAGAAAATCCAAAAAGCAACTCTGGTGATTTGATGACACTTGAACAGATCATTCAGTCGAATGACCACCTGCGGCTATTAGATTTTTTAGAGAAGCTATTACCGGTGGAGTTGGCTCGGGAATTGAACATGCTGGACCATGAGGATCAAATTCTCCTGCTAGATTCGCTGGGACCGGAAAAATCGGCAGAACTGATTTCCAAAATGGCGGGTTTAGGTGCGGCGGCTATTGTCGAACGACTGCCGTCAACCCAATCCGTTCAAATCATAAAAGAGATGTCCCGTGACCAACAGGTCAGACTTCTTCGGAAGATTGGAGAAGAAAACGCCGAGGCCATACTGGAGGAGATCAAGCCTCACAAAGTAAAAAAAATTCGCAAGTTAATGAGTTATGCCGAAAACACGGCCGGCGCCATGATGATTACCCACTATCTGGCCTACGATAGTCACCAGACGGTTGAAACGGTTTTAGATGATCTTCGGCATCATGGTGAGCAATACTCAGATTATGACATCCAGTATGCCTACGTGGTTTCCGCCACAGGAAAGCTCGTTGGAGTGCTGCGGCTTAGGGACCTTTTAATGACACCGAAAAATCGACGGATAGACGAAGTCATGGTCAAAGAACCTTTGAGCGTAAATGTGAATACACCCTTAAGAGATTTAAGGGATTTTTTCATTCAATATAACTTTTTAGGGGTTCCGGTTGTCGGTGATGATGGAAGCCTTGTCGGCATTGTCCGTAGCTCAACGGTTCGGGAGGAAACTAATCGGAGGACGAATCAAGTATTTTTAAAATTTGCTGGTATTGTCGGTGGAGAAGAATTTCGAAGCATGCCGTTATTAAAACGCTCCTCCCGCCGTTTGTCTTGGCTCAGTATCAATATCATTTTAAATATCATCGCTGCCAGTGTGATTGCCCTTTATCAAGACACGCTCGAAAAGGCTATTGTATTGGCTGTGTTTTTGCCGATTATTTCCGATATGAGCGGCTGTTCAGGAAACCAGGCGGTAGCGGTTAGTATTCGTGAGTTGACATTAGGGCTTGTTAGACCCCGCGAATTAATTCGTGTTTTAAGTAAGGAATCTGCTATTGGAATTGTCAATGGAATTGTACTCGGGGTGCTGCTTGGAGGAGCAGCTCTGTTGTGGAAGGGCAATCCTTATCTCGGTTTAGTGGTAGGTGTTTCTCTGGCTGCAAATACCTTTGTCGCAGTAAGTTTCGGTGGTCTCGTCCCATTGATTCTGAGGGGAATGCGAACCGATCCGGCTCTGGCCTCGGGTCCGCTGCTGACGACGATCACCGATATGTGCGGCTTCTTTTTTGTGCTAAGCTTTGCCTCTGTGATGTTGCCTCTATTGGGATGACATCTCTGCAGCGAGGTTTTTAAAAATTGTTTATTAGCTCTGCGCAATTCACACTCGGCTGAATTGATAAAATCGGTTATGTATCTCTAATTTTTAAATTGTGTGGGGTATTTATAAACAAGATTCGGGCTTGCACTAAATCACAATTTCAGCAACACAAAAGCATATTTATATTTACAACTTAGCGGGTCTAATGAAAACCGCCGTTGCCTGCGTTTTCGCTTTGACACCTCCAGAAATGCGGCCAATTTTTATCGTCGGTACAATCTCCGACGAAACCACCGAAACGGCCCAGTTTGTAATCTTTGTCTATGATATAACCATGGGGGGATTTAAGCGGTTTGGTGGGATCTGAAGAATTCGACTCCGCTTGTAGCGCTGTCCGAGGGGTGCTATTGGTAACGGTTTGCACATTATCGGATGGCAGGGTCCCAGCGCACCCGAGCAAATTAATCAGTACGATAACAAACACCAGCGCTCTCATAAACGACTCCTGAAGGTTAAGATCCAGATTTTAATTTAATGTAATTTCGGTTTTTGTAAAGTAAAATTAAAGGAAACGACTTGCTGCTTTTTAAGGCGGTATTATTATATTAAAACGCTTATGCCAATCAGACGGCATTGGTTTTGTAAAAATGACACGAAACAAAATAGTAAATTTACAGCTTTCTGATCGGGATCTGGATTTTTTGATCGAGGCCGCAGCTTCAGAGGTCGCAGATAAAGCCAATTTGAAACGAATTCTGCGGGAAGATGAGGATTTTCGGAATTCATTTGTCGGCGACGAAAAGGTTTTCAATAGGCTGATGGCGGATGATGAAATTTTTTTGAAGATTTCACCCTCGCTTTTCTTCGAGATCCTTTTGCGAAAAGCAGTCAGCAATCTCTCAAAGTCCAGCTATACCCTCGAAAAGACCCGCAACATGAGCATCCCGGTCTTTGATACCCAGGACCTTGTAGAGTTGTTAAATGACCAGTCCATTGTGGCTTACCTGGCCAATATGTTATCGACCTTCACCCGGATTGAAAGCTATACGATCTCCTTTCGGATCCGTAAAGGATTCTGGCGAAAAATACGATTCAATGACATGGATGTCACCAGTTTGATTCGTTTTAGCGAGGCGATCGAAGATGAATATCGCCTGGGTTTATATAAGCGCATCGCGGATGTCTGCCTGTTTATTCTCGGGATTTTTCCGGATTACGTCGAACGCAGTTATCGCTATCCACTTTCCGGTGAAATCAGACCGCCGATCGGTGTCAGCGCCAAGATCAGTCCGGAGGAATACGAACAAAAAGGGCAGCAATTTTATAAATTGGCCGCTGAGCATCAAGCCGCCGTTGAGACAGATCTGGCAGAGGTCTTCTGGGCCCTGCATGAAAATTTTCAAAAAGCCAAAAAGCCCCTGAATTTCATTGCGGATTATTATCTGACAACCAAGCGGCACTCGCTTTTTGCGTAATATTGGTGTTTGGTGTTTAGTGTTTGGTGTTTAGTGTTTAGTGTTTGGTATTGGGTATTTGGTGTTTAGTGTTTTGTATCTGGTAAATTTCAGGATTTTAGACTAAAAACAAAACACGAAGCAACTAAACACAAAAAAGGTTTCATGATTGAAACATTTTTTAAAGGAAGGTGACGTTATGATTAAGGTCAAAACATTTGCAAGTCCCCTGAAAATTTTTCACGCCCGAAAGGAACTCCAAGACCTTGATGCCATGGTCAACAAATTCATCGAAGAAAAGGGGGTGCAGAAAATTATATCCGTCAGTGATGCGCCCACAACCGATGACACCGGCGCCACCATCGGCCTCATCCGCGTCCTAGCTTATGAATAACGGGTGCTATATTTTAAGTTTTCTTGTTTGGCAGACCAGTTGCAGTTTTAAAATTCGTTATGGAAACTAATTGGGTTCGGGAGCTTCAGGCGGACTTGATTTTCGGCCGAATGTTTTTTTAAATTCCTCGCGTAAATTATCGCGCCAGCGTTTGAACAGTGGTTTAATGGCCTCATAAAAGGGACTTTTTTTAGATGCGGTGACCTCTTCGGCAACCAGCACCGTAAAACTGGCATGCTGTTCTTCCGAATGCCCCCCCTTTAGGCGTTCCAGCTGAACAACCACATCGTTTTCAACTTGTGTGTCGGTTTTTGGAACGGCTACTGACCGGTTGCCGTTTGAAAAACTGCTGTGGCTGCTCCAGCAAATATAGCCTTCCTTGTATACGCCCATCACATAATTTTTATCCTCGTGATGGGGGAATTTAAACTTGCCTTCAGCATCAGAAAGGCCCTGATTGACATCAATTGTCCGCGTTTTGGCGGAACCGTTGCTATCGTGATTTTCGTACCAGCGAATGGCAACGGCCGCGCCTTCTATCGGATACTGTGTTTCAGCATCCACGACCCGGCCGTTGATGATGCATTTTGGCGTGCAGGCCGCCAAAATAAGGCCCCATAAGATAAAAGTTGAGAACAGTGTGGCTCTAATCGATGTGGCTTTCATTATCCCCCCAAAGCCTTTGAGATGAAATTTCGGTTCGGTTCAGCTCCGCCCGTAAGCGAGCAGGTTATAGGTTGCGGCTTCCCTGATTGTCATTATTTTTCGGTACCTGCCCAATGTGAATTGAGCGCCAGACAAAAAAGATGCACGTACACCCGAGAAGTCTCCTGCTTTTTTATCGGCACAATGCCGTAAAAGTTTAGACATTTTTCATTATCTTTCATCGCCGGTCATTTTTTGCGGTGTTACAATATGTTACAAACTGTTACACTCGAGAAAAGCATTCCTCCTTTATTTTGATTATATTCATGCCATACAGAGTTTCGATTTCTTTTCAAACATATTAGCGTTGTTTTACAACAAAGGAGGAATCATGGTAAAAAAAGGTTTAACAATCGCTCTTATCGGTGTATTTGTTCTAGCCGCTCTGGTGTTCAATGGTTGCCGCTCGCACTCCGCCAATCATAAAGCGGAGTTCATGGTCGATTACATTGCCGAGACACTCGACTTAAACGAAACCCAGAGGGCACAACTTGATGGCATCAAGGAAGAGTTTCTGGCAAAAGCCAAAGAAATGCATGCCAGAAAAGAGGCCATGCATGCCGAGTTTAAGGCCGAATTGCTCAAAGACGAAATTGATCAACAACACATGAAAGAGCTCATGACGCAGAAACGGGAACAGATGACTGAAATAATGGATCTTGCGGTGGTGCGTCTGTCAGAGTTTCACAAAACCCTGACTGCAGAGCAGAAAGAGAAACTGGTGGCCAAGCTGGAGTGGTTTCATGAAAA
>JASFIV010000240.1:0-7018 GCA_050122475.1 Desulfobacterales bacterium
CCATTACCATGCGAAAAAATTGATGAAATTCAGCCGTATGAAAGTATCTTATCCGAAAGAGATCTATGAGCAGACCATTGATGGGATAACATTTGACATCATGGAAACCGAGATTACCATGGGACCGGGAGTTGTTCTCCGGCAACGACAGTATGCCACCATCATGAGAGGATATGCCTTAATGATGGCGCTGACCTATCAGGACGATTCCGGCCTCAATCAACTGGAAAAAATAGTCGAAACCCTGACATTTGAATAGCTTAGACGGCCAAATCCCACCTGGCAATTCTGTTTGGCCGATGAAATAAATTCATAACATTTTGTTATAATTATATATACGAGCGCAATGCCGGCCGTAATAAGCCGGTATGGGATGAAGATCTAAAGGCAACCGGGGGCACAAAAGGATGCGACAGTTTTCCAAGCGGAAAAGACGCCCACTCAATCGCTTGCAGGCGATCTTGTTTCTGGCGGCCATGCTGGTGTTCATCTTCACCGTTGTCTATCGCATGGTAAAAAGTGAAGATTTCAGCGCTGCTGTGGCGACCCTGGTAGAGTCCCTTTTAATTGTTGCTTTTTTCGTTTTCCTCGGAATCGTTATCGCTTATCTTCTATACTTCATGTATGAAAGAATCCATAAAGGCTCAAGCCGACGCCTGATTTACCCCCTACCTGACGATACCTCAGGCGATGATCCATCCGCCTGCGATCCCGATCTTACCAATGTGAGGCTGGATTCGGACGGAAAGGCCGAATCCTAGCCCGGATCCTGAAACCATGACCGCACTGCTAGAATATGTCGACAACATTTCGCCCGGAACCGTCCGTAATATCGACGACAGCCGAAATGGTTGATCTGAAATTCGCACGCGCCCCATGGAATGATGATGAAACGAATATGGCGATATTTATCCAATGATCTTGATCGCTGCTTTTTTTAATTTTATAATATGCTTAAGTTACTTTTATGAAGATACTATCTTTGCTTCCCATTCACTTGGATGCAAAATTCAGGTAACCCTTAATGATAATGCTGCATGCCATTTTTCGGTGTGACATGCCTGCAACGTTGAAAGCTGCTATTAAAATGAAAAAATATTTGACCATGGCCGCCTGCCTGTTCGCCATCGTGCTCCTGATGGCCGCCTGTGCCAAAAAACGTCCGGTTCTTTATCCAAATTTAACCTATACGTCGGCAGGCGCATCTGTGGCAATGGCCGATATTGATGAATGTATTCAGCTGGCAGCCGATCATGGCCATGCCACCGATGCCGGCAAGAATATGGCCACCTCGACAGCCAAGGGGGCTGCTACCGGAGCAGTGGTCGGCGGAGCGGTCGGGGCTGTCACCGGTCGGCCCGGTCGCGGCGCTGCAGCCGGTGCGGCCGGTGGCGGCGCCGGGGGATTGATGCAGGGTGCCTGGAAGTCAGGCGATCCCGATGAAATCGAGCGCCGCTTTGTTGAGCAGTGTTTAAGGGATAAGGGGTATCAGGTCATTGGCTGGAAATAAAAATGGCTGCAACCCCCCCTCTAATGGCCGATGGCTGTGTTACAAATCGATTCAAAATGCTCACGTACTACCGTGTACGCTCCACTTTTGAATCGATTTGTGCCGTGCCCTCGACCATGATAGGAAGTTTTGCAGCCATTTTTACATCAACATAAAGGGGTAGAGATGAATAAGACAGAATTGGTTAAGAGAGTGGCCGAAAAGCTGGATGATCTTCCCAAAAAGATCGCCGCCAAAGCAGTTGATGCGGTTTTTCAATCGATTCAGGAGGGCTTGCAAGAAGACGGTATCGTCAAAATCGGTCAATGGGGCACTTATACCTTAGATGATATTCAGTAATGAATACCGTATAACAGCAAACAGGGAACAGCCTTTTCAGCAGGGCTGTTACCGGCAAGACAAATCTGAGACAATCTCACCCAACTTCACAATTCCCTTTTCCATAACGACTGTAAAGGGCGTTCCGCAGCCAATCTGGATGAAATTCTTAAACTGCCGCGAGTTTGAACAGACTTCTCCGGGTATAATGGCAATATGATTGTCCAGGGCCTTGCGGTATACTTGCAAGCCGTCGACCTGAGCAGGCAGTTCCACCCACAGCAAGGTCCCACCTTCAGGGATGGCCAGGCGGGTACCGGGAGGAAAATGTTTTTGGATGGCAAAAGCGGTTCTGACGACTTGCTTTTTCAGGGAGTGTCTCAACCGCCGGACGTAACGCTCAAAAGCGCCCTCGGCCAGGTATTGCGCTATCAGGTATTGATCCAGGGTTGACGTCGAAACCGTTGTTGCCGCTTTTAAATTCTGAACCTTTTCCATATATCGCTTTCCGGGAACCACCCAACCGATTCGCAATCCCGGCGCCAGTGTCTTTGAAAAGGAAGAGCATGTCACCACCCGGTCTTGCATATCATATGATTTTAAGGGCATCGGCCGTTTGCGCCCAAAATGCAATTCGGAGCTGATATCATCTTCAATCACCGCAACGTCATATTGATTGATTAATTGAATCAGCCTGGCCTTATGATCATCGGGCATAAGGGCGCCCAGGGGATTGTGAAAGTTCGGTATCAGCAGACAAGCCTTGATGGTGTTGCGGTGAAAGATTTTTTCCAGTTCGTCTAGATCCACACCATATCTGGGATCAGCCGGCACTTCCATCACCATGAGCCCCAGTTCTTGAAGCAGCTGCAAAAAACCAAAATTCGTCGGGGTTTCAACCGCGATGGTATCCCCCGGCCGCGCAATGGCCAGCATGGACAGGGCCACAGCCTCCATACATCCGTTGGTGATAATGATATCTTCAGGAGCGATTCCTTCCAAAATCCCTACTGTTCGCAAAGCAATCTGCCGGCGAAGTTCGGCATACCCCTCCGAAGGAGAATATGAAATCATGGATTTTAATTCCACATGAGAGAGGTTTTTCAGAATTCTGGAAAAGTGCTTAAAAGGCATCAGGTCCGCATCGATGACCGTTGAGCCCAGAGGCAAAAGATAGGGATTGCTGATGGCCGATATGACCGAATTTATCATGGATGACAATCTGACTTTTTTAGGCGGAAACGATTCTTTATTAAATCGTGGGATTTTTAAGTTTTGCAGGGCGATGGGATTGACGTAATAGCCGGATTTGGGTCGGGCCTCAACCAGCCCCATGGATTCCAGTTCCAGATAGGCATGATAGATCGTGGAAATGCTCAGGTTGGATTGCTTGTGCAGTTTGCGGATCGAGGGCAGTCGCTCTCCGGGGTGGTAGGTCCCGCTTAATATTTTTTGTTCAATCTCTTCGGCCAGATGTCGATACCGAAAAATTCTTTTGGCTGGATCCATTTTTTTACTCCGCATATACCGTTTGTTTTCGGGCCATCGGGTGGCATCCATTTGGGGTAAATAGGCGTCAATACGGTTAAGATGATGATCGAACTGTCATGCATATTTTTTTAATTATCTGTATCTGTTTTTACCTTAACACATACGCTACTATGGCTGCAACGCATATCAAACACCTGAATTTTATATCAGCGGGGGGTAAATCCAATGAAAACGCATGAAAAAAAATCAGATGACAGGGTGGGCAGCTTCACGGTCAAAAGCGGACTGGCACAGATGCTCAAGGGCGGCGTCATTATGGATGTGGTATCCGTCGAGCATGCTGTCATTGCCGAAGAAGCCGGTGCAGTGGCGGTTATGGCCCTGGAGCGCGTTCCGGCAGATATCCGCGAGCATGGCGGTGTGGCGCGCATGTCCGATCCGGCATTGATCAAGGAAATTATGCAAGCGGTCAGCATACCGGTAATGGCTAAATGTCGTATCGGTCATTTTGTAGAGGCTCAGATTTTAGAGGCCATCGGCGTCGACTACGTTGACGAAAGTGAGGTGCTCACCCCGGCCGATGAGCGTCATCATATCGACAAGCATCCTTTTACGATTCCGTTTGTCTGCGGATGCCGGGACTTGGGCGAGGCTTTGCGCCGCATCGGCGAAGGGGCCGCCATGATTCGAACAAAAGGCGAGGCTGGAACCGGTGATATTGTCGAAGCGGTGCGCCATGCCCGCACGGTATTGGGTGCCATCCGTAATTTAAGAGCCAAACCGGACGATGAATTAATGTCTTATGCCAAGGATATGGGAGCCCCCTATGAAGTGGTCAAACAAACCAAGGAATTGGGGCGGTTGCCGGTGGTCAATTTTGCGGCCGGTGGTATTGCCACGCCGGCGGATGCCGCCTTGATGATGCAAATCGGCGTGGATGGCGTATTTGTAGGCTCCGGTATTTTTAAATCCGCCGATCCGGCCCGCCGGGCAAACGCGATTGTTGAAGCCACCACTCACTACAAGGATCCGAAAATCCTGGCGGACATCAGTCAAAATCTGGGTGAGCCCATGGTCGGTATCAGCGTGAGCACATTGAACGAAGGGGAAACCCTGGCCGACCGCGGTTGGTAGCGATTTTCTGAACGGTATTCACCACAAAGGCACAAAACGCACAAAGGACGCTTTTTTAAAAAACGGCGATATTCCTTTTTTCCCGGCCAACCGGCTCAACGGGCAAACGGGTTAAACTGGAGAAAATGAAAATCGGCATACTGGCACTGCAGGGCGCATTTAGTGAACACATTCATATGCTGCGGCAGCTTGATGTGGAAACTGTCGAGGTGCGCTTGCCGGAAGGATTAAAAAATCTGGACGGGCTCATCATACCCGGGGGCGAAAGCACCACCATCGGTAAATTGGCCGTCATGTATCATTTGATGGACCCATTGCGCCAATTTGCCAGCGAAAGACCGGTATGGGGCACCTGCGCCGGAATGATTTTTATGGCCAAAGCGATTGGGATGGATCAGCCCCTTTTGGGCGTCATGGATATTGTGGTTGAACGCAATGCTTTTGGCCGGCAAACTGACAGTTTTACAGAGGATTTATACGTAAATGCTTTGAAAAACGGTGATTCCATTCCGTTTCCGGGAATATTTATTCGTTCACCCAAGTTGGTTCAAACGAAAGGCCGGGCCCTCATGCTTGCTCATCTGGCAGATGGCACCCCGGTGGCAGCAGTTGAAGATCGGCTTTTGGCAACCGCATTTCATCCAGAGCTGACCAATGATATTCGGTTCCACCAATACTTTTTGAGCCTGATTCAGTCGTGAACCTCTTGCTTTTGATCGCTGACGATCATCATCCTGCCGGTGGCCTCGGCCACTAATGACTCATCTTGCAGCCTGGCCCATAATTTTATATCGAGAAGTCCCTTGATTTGCCTGTGCAGAACAGCGCTAAACAAAAGCCGGCTGCCCAACGGCACGGGTTTGCGATAGCGCACCTCCAGCCGGGCGGTCATCGCATCATGTCCCATAAAACGGGACAGCCAGCCCATCATTTCATCAAAATCGATACCATCATAACAAAACACCATCAGCGGGTCAAAAATTTAAAAAAAACTAAACCATTTCCTTTATTTAGCCGAAGATAGAATTGGGGCTGACAGCGTCATTGCGGTCGTTTTTGCCATTTCAGCGCTTTACGTTACCATTTTTCAAATTGTGGATGAAATGGTTGCCGAAAAAATGTTTCGATACGGAAACGTTTTCGGAATGCCCCCTAAAAAAAACGAACGAGGAAACAATTATGTCTGGTATGCTATATAATGTCGACTTTTTCGGGCGCATTATTCCGGGTTGGGAGCTGGAGGAAGTCAAATCCAATCTGGCTAAGCTCTTAAAAGCTGATGAAGAAACGATTTATAAATTGTTTTCAGGCAATCGGATTGCGATCAAGAAAAATGTCGATCATCAAACCGCCCTGAAGATCAATAATGTTTTTAAAGATGCCGGTGCGGATTGTATCATCAGCCCGATAGACAACGGAGAAGCAGCAGCACCGCCGCCGCTGCCCGCACAGCCAGTCCAGATGGATGTGGCTGCGCCCGTTCCGTCGACTCAGAACGGGACGGCGGTTCAGCCAACACCGGCCGCTGTTGCCCAGCCAACACCGGCGGCGACCGGCACTGGCCCCGGCAGAATCTGGTATGCCGTTGCCGTTTTGCTTTTCCTGGTTCCGATGATTGCCGGCGGGATGACGTTGTTCAACACCATGTATTCCTATTTGAGCACCGAAACCCGCTTGAGGGTGCCGGGCGAAACCGATATTCAGATTGATAATCCCGGAACCTATGTCTTTTTCTACGAAACCGCTGCGTATAGCGCATTCAATATGGCCAATTACCACTTGGGCCGTGAGTTTGACATCTATCTGATGGATTTGGCCACGGGAAAAGAATTGGCCCTGCAGCCGGTTGAAATCCCATATACCGAAGAGAATGGCAGCACGGTTCTGCAGGCCATCGCACAAGTCAAATTGGACACTCTCGGCTCCTACGGGATTACGGTTGATGGCGAACTTCCAGGCAGCGACAATCTTCTGGTACGCCGCTTTGAACTATGGGAAATGGCCAAGGGTATCATCTGGGGAGGGGTGCTGATTTTCATAGGCTTTCTCGCCGGCCCGATCATGGGGCTGGTGGTTCTGGTCAAACGTCAAAAACATACGCGCCCCCAGGCAGATGGCTCGCTGAGCGAAGATCAGGAGAATAACTGGGCCATGTGGGCCCATATCAGCACGTTTTGTTCCATGATCGTGCCGCTGGGTAATTTCATCGGCCCCTTTGTGGTCTGGCAGTTAAAGAAAAATGAATCTGAATTCGTTGCCGATCAGGCCAAAGAAGCGCTGAACTTTCAGATTTCGCTTCTTATCTACATGCTGATATCCGCTATTTTAATCCTGGTTGTTATCGGTATTTTCCTGATCATCGGTCTGGCGCTGTTCGGCCTCATTATCGTCATCGTTGCCGGAGTCAAAGCCAATCAGGGTGAATATTATCGCTATCCGATGTGCCTGCGGCTGATTCCGCAAAAAAAATATCCAAGCCGCTAGCCGGTGTGGGATGACGCATTATGTTCCGGTTGGATTTCATTAAGGAAAAACGTTTTGCCGAGTTGTAAAAAGCTTTTTCTT
>JASFIV010000241.1:0-7001 GCA_050122475.1 Desulfobacterales bacterium
CTCTTGATTATTATTGACTAAATCCATTTGTTCTGGATATAAATTCAGTCAAACGATTTCTGATTTTCCCACTGAATCCGAGCTTCAGCAGACTTCAAATTACTGGATCGGACCCGATTTCTCACCTGATTGTTGCGCGCCTGCGATTCATCCACATAACGAGTTCCACAGTTTGAAACCTTAACCACATGGGGTTCCCTATGGCAGATGAAGGTTTTAAGCGCAAACTCGCCGCCATTCTCAGCGCAGATGTCATCGGATACAGCCGTCTGATGCGAGACGACGAAGAGGCCACCGTCCGGGACATCGCCGCCCACCGCGTTTTGATTTCCGACATTATCCAGCAACACAACGGTCGCGTGGTCGATTCACCGGGAGACAACATCCTGGCCGAGTTTGCCAGTGTGGTGGATGCGGTCAACGGCGCCATCAAAATTCAGGCAGAGATCAAAAAAAGCAACGCCGATACCCCGGCCGAGCGCCGCATGGAGTTTCGCATCGGCGTCAATCTGGGGGATGTGATCGAGGAAGAAGACCGGATTTACGGTGACGGCGTCAATATCGCCGCGCGGGTCGAAGGGCTGGCATCCGCCGGTGGTATTGCCATATCCGGAACCGTATATGAGCACATCAAAGACAAGTTGTCGCTGGGATACCACTATTTGGGCGAGCAAGCTGTCAAGAATATTCCCGAGCCGGTCCGGGTCTACCGGCTGTTAACCGAGCCTGCAGATGCCGGCAAACTGATCGGAGCTGAAAAAAAGACATCCAAAAAAGTGTGGTTTTGGACAGCCGCAGCAGCGATAGCTGTGGCCGCTGTCGGCCTGGGACTCTGGCAGTTTTACCTGCGCCCCCCACCCATAGAGCCCGCCTCGGTTGAAAAAATGGCCTACCCGCTTCCGGACAGGCCCTCCATCGCCGTGCTTCCTTTTGACAACATGAGCGGTGACCCCGAGCAGGAATCTTTCAGTGATGGTTTAGTCGAGGAGATCATTACCGCCCTCTCAAGTGTCCCGGAATTTTTTGTCATCGCCCGTAACTCGACGTTTGTCTACAAAGGCAAGCCCGTCAAAGTGCAGCAGGTCAGTGAAGCGCTGGGGGTACAATACGTTTTAGAGGGAAGTGTGCGTAAATCCGGAGAAAAGGTTCGCATAACCGCCCAGCTCATCGATGCGCTCAAGGGGCACCATTTATGGGCGGAAACCTATGACCGCAATATAGAAGACTTATTTGTCGTTCAGGAACAGATCACGGTTAAAATTATTTCCGAACTGCGAGAAAAAATAACAGGATCAGCGCAAATTCGTTTTGCAGAACCTTGTTCAGTGAATCTTGAAGCCTATTTGAAGTACTTGAATGCGCTTAAACACTTCTTTCGGTATACCAAGCCGGATAATGCTGCCGCTAAGCGATTAGCCGAGGAAGCCGTAGAACTGGACACCGAGTATGCATGTGCTTTTGCACTTCTTGGTGGGATACATTGGATGGATGTTAGCCTTGGCTTATCAAAATCTCCTAAGCGGTCTTTCACTACTGCCATAAAGATGGCTAAAAAAGGAATAGAAATAAACCCGTCACTTGCCGGACCTCATGGTGTGCTAGCTAACATCTATACCGCAATGGGGCAGCATGAGAAAGCTCTTATGGAAGCAGAGACGGCGCTTTCCCTCGAGCCGAATAATAAAATAGCACTTGGGGCAATGGGCAGGACATTGAGGTACGCGGGTAGGCCGGAAGAATCAATCCCCTATCTCGAGAAGCTGATCCGACTTGATCCATACACGCCCCTCTGGCTTGGAGGTTTGGGGTGGTCATTTTTACTTAGCGGGCGACACGAAGATGCGATTCAGGCATGTAAAACAGTTACGGAGAAAGTCCAATCTTTCGAATCATATCTATGCCTGGCCGCAGCATACAGTGCTTCAGGCCGTGAAGAGGAAGCCAATGCTGCCGCATCAAAAATTCTCAGTATGAATCCTCAATTCTCCTTAGAGCGGGCTTCAAGGGGAATGCCATTTAAAAAGCAAGCAGATAAAGAACTCATCATTAGTAATTTGCGCAAGGCGGGGCTACCTTTCAAACCACCACTTCCATTGCCCGACAAGCCTTCCATCGCAGTACTTGCTTTCGACAACCTCAGCGGCGACCCTGAGCAGGAATATTTCAGCGATGGCATTTCTGAAGAAATCATCAGCGCTCTCTCAAAATCGAACGAACTTTTTGTGATTGCGCGCAACTCATCGTTTACCTACAAGGGCAAGCCGGTCAATGTTAAACAGGTCTCAAGGGAGCTGGGCGTGCGCTATGTGCTCGAAGGCAGTGTCCGCAAATCTGAAGATCGCGTGAGGGTGACCGCCCAATTGATCGATGCCACTACGGGCCATCACCTGTGGTCTGAACGCTACGATCGTGATCTGCAAGATATCTTTGCACTGCAAGATGAGATCACCTTGAAGATCGTAAACGCGTTGGAAATAGAGCTTACAGATGGAGAAGAAGCCCGCATGTGGGGCGAAAAATATAAAAACCTCGATGTTTATTTAAAATTTCTGGAGGCAGCATCACAGTTCGAGAAAGGCACAGTAGAAGGTCACATGCGACACGGCCAGATAGCACAGGAAATCATCGATATGGCGCCTGAATTACCGGTTGGTTACAGATCTTTGGGCTGGCATTATTGGGTCCTTGCGGGATTGGGCAAGTCACCCCAGGAGAATTTGAAAAAGGCCTTTGAGCTGGCACAAAAAGCACTATCACTGGATGAATCTGATGCCTACTCCCATGCCCTATTAGGTAGTGTCTATTCGATGATGAAGCAGCATGAGAAAGCAATAGCCCAAGGGGAGCGATCTATAGAACTTGCTCCAAATGGGGCTATGTACTATCTGCTTTTGGGCCAAACGCTAAGCTATGCCGCAAGGCCGGAGGAAGCAATTGAGCATATCAAAAAAGGGATTCGTCTTAACCCTTTTCCGAACTATATGTACTTTTACCACATAGGACGCTGCTATTTGCAGAAAGGGCAATATGTGAAAGCTCTAACAGAGTTTAAGAAAGCACTTCAGCGCGCCCCGGAGTCTCCTCCGCTCCATTTTTATTCAGCTGTGACTTACATTTTATTAAACCGGGAAGAAGAGGCACGTACATCCGCAGCGAAAGCCTTAGAGTTAGCACCCTTTATTTCAGTCGCATGGATTTCAAAAGTATCGCGGGAGAAAAATCAAGCTTATCTTAAACTCATTGTCGATGCGATGCGCAAGGCGGGATTTCCCGAAGGATCCTAATTTATCAATATTGCCTATAACTCTCATCCAAACCAACAATTTAAGGCTTTTATTTGCAGAGGTGCCGTATGACGGATGAACGAGCCAGGCGGAAGATGAGCGCCATCCTCAGCGCTGACGTTAAGGATTACAGCCGTCTGATGAGCGCTGACGAAGAAGGCACCGTCAAAGACCTGAACGCCTGCCGTGAAATCATCGCTGGATGTGTCGCTGATCACAGGGGTCGGGTTGTGGATTCTCCCGGGGACAACGTGTTGGCAGAGTTTGCCAGTACGGTGGAAGCGGTCAAGTGTGCGGTGCAGATCCAGAAGGAGTTGAAGGCCCGCAATGCCGGTTTACCGGAAAGCAAGCGGATGGAATTTCGCATCGGCGTCAACCTGGGTGATGTCATCGAAGAAGAAGGCCGCATCTACGGCGACGGCGTGAACATTGCAGCGCGCCTGGAGGGGCTTGCCGACGCCGGCGGCATCTGCATTTCCGGCACCGCTTTTGACCAGGTCAAGGGCAAGCTACCACTGGGTTACCAGTTCGTAGGGGAACAAACGGTTAAAAATATTCCCGATCCCGTTCGTGCTTATAAAGTGCTGATGGATGAAAGGGATGCCGGCAAAATCATCGGTGTTGAAAAAAAGGCACCAAAAGGCCGGTGGCTAGAAGTGGCTGCCGTCATCTTTTTCGTCGTTATCGGCCTGATCATTTATCAGTTTTACGTGCATCGCCCGACTGTTGACCCTGCCTCAGTGGATAAGATGGCATTTCCCTTGCCTGAACAACCTTCCATAGCTGTGCTTCCCTTCGATAACCTCACCGGTGATCCTGATCAGGAATATTTTAGCGACGGTTTGACTGAAGAAATCATTACAGGGCTTTCCAAGGTTCCAGACTTATTTGTGATTGCCCGCAATTCATCGTTTATTTACAAGGGCAAACCGGTAAAAGTCCAGCAGGTAAGCGAGGAACTTGGTGTTCGTTACGTTTTGGAAGGGAGCGTGCGAAAGGAAGGAAATCGCGTCCGGATTACAGCTCAGTTAATTGATGCGATTTCGGGACGCCATATGTGGTCAAAGCGTTATGATCGCGAGCTGAACGATATATTTGAACTGCAAGATGAAATAATGAGAGATATATTGATCGAAATGCGCGTTCAACTTACTGAGGGAGTGCAGATCCGCGGATGGCATACGACTTATCATGACAAAAAAATCAATATGGAAGCTTATTGGAAACAAATGCAATCCCGCTGGCATTTTTTTCGAATGGATCCCGAGGGATTTGCGATGTCTAAACAGTTAGCGGAGGAGGCTGTCAAAATAGAACCCAACTGGTATGCACCTTATACGTTGCTTGCATATATCAATCAGAGGAATTTGCCACTATCTGAAAAGTATGCCCGAAAGGCGCTCGAACTCAATGATTCCGCGCCAATGGCAAATATAACGATGGGCCAAATTTATCTCAAAAAAAGACAGTGGGATAAAGCCATTGCTTTGGGAGAAAGAGCGCTAGCGCTTGATCCGAATGGAGCTGAAGTCCACAATCATTTTGGTTATATTCTAAATGAATCTGGTAGATTTGAAGAAGCCATTCCATTTATGGAGAGGGCATTTCGGCTCGATCCATATCCTCCAAGTTTTTATTATTACAGATTGGGATTAGCCTATTTCTATGTCGGAAGGTACGACGATACGGTCAAGATATGTGAAAAGGGCCTTGAACGAAATCCAAGAGATTTGTTTGCGCGAATAATATTGATAGCGGGTTTTATTGGACAAGGACGCGAAGATGAGGCACGCGCCGAAGCAAAAAAAGTTTTAAAAGTTTATCCTGAGTATTCAATTAGACAAGCGAAGGCAAATTCAACTCAAAAAAATAAAGTTGCATTAAATAGATTTTATGCAGCTATGGCCAAAGCCGGACTTCCTGAATGATTCTTAGGTTATGACGAGGCGGACGCCCGTTAAATTATAAGTTTATAGCTGCCGGGCGTCACCCTGTCACCGGTGGCCTTTGCACTTTTCTTCTTGATAGACGCGCTTTCAAATAGGTTGGTTACAATTCAATTTAATTGGTTTCGATGTGAAATAATACTTTCCTATAGTAGCACTATATGCAAAACTATTTGCTATAAATAATAGGACCTTGATGGTTCTTACCGTGTAGGGGACATGTCATGACGCAGAAGGACAGCTCATGACCTCAGGGGGACAGCTCATGACGGAGAAGGACATAAAAAAAAGGTTTGGGGCTTCGCGCTCCGCGCTACGACCCCACAGGTAGAGTTCAGGGTTCAAGGTCAAAGGAAACGAAAAAAACAAGGGGATAGGCAGCTATGGCAGATGGTGTTGTGAGAAGATTGCCGGTGAAAAGAAAAGATAGGTCGATCGAACTGATTGAAATCGAAAGCATTTTTTACCTGGAGGCCAAAGGCCATGATACGCTGATTCGGACACGGCGAAAAAAACCGTATCATTCCGTTCAGCGGCTGGGCGAGCTTGCCAAAAAGCTTCCGAAACCGGCCTTCGTTCGCTGCCATCGAGAATACGTCATCAACTTAAATCGGGTGCGAATGCTAACCCCTCGCAAATCAAAAGACTACGACCTCCGACTGGACCCTCCGGTCAACCGCCGCATCCCCATCGCACGCAACAGGCTCGAAAATATCCGCAAAATCCTATTGCAATAAAATCCTTCGAAATAATGGCATCCCCGTAATATAAAATGTTTGCCGGTTGTAAATTGGTGAGTAGTAGGGGGACGCCCATAAAATTATAAGTTTCTGAATGCTTTTCAATATTCACAAATAGGAAAAAAACTTATAATTTAATGGGCGTCCCATCACTAAAAAAATAGCTGGTGGTAATTTGTTGTGGATTTACATAGGGTTAATGCAGTAAGATAAAATGCAAATTAAGAAGGCTTTTTTACGTATTTTTAGATAGGAAAATGTAAAATGAAGGTCGTTTTTCATGAAGATTTCTACAGGGTTTATGCCGGTGATCCGGCTGCGGCCGCCGGGCGCATGGAGGCCATTGTCGAATCCATTGAACCACACGTTGAGATCGTTAAAGCAGAGCCTGCCGTCCGCCAGCACATCGCCGCCATCCACACCGAAATGTATATCCAGCAAGTCGAAAACCGGGGATTATATGATATCGCGGCGCTGGCTGCCGGCGGCGCCATTCAGGCCGCCCGAATCGGTCTGTCGGAACCCTGCTTCGGTCTGATTCGTCCCCCTGGGCATCACGCCTCTGCCGCCTCGGCCTGGGGATTCTGCTATTTTAACAACATGGCGGTGGCATTAGAAGCACTGCGTCGAAAGAAGGCAATTAAAACTGCATCGGTGCTGGATATTGATCTTCATTTCGGAGACGGCACGGTCAATATTTTAGAAAAGCGAAACTGGGTTACCGTAATCAATTTCGAAGGCCACCATCGCAGCGAATACCTTAAAGAGGTGGAATCGGCCCTGAAAAATTGCCGGGCGGACCTGATTGGCATTTCCGCGGGTTTCGATAACCACACCGACGACTGGGGCGGCCTGCTCTACACCGAAGATTATGAAGAGATCGGCTATCGGGTCAGATCAGCTGCCGACGCCCTGGGAGCCGGCTGTTTTGCCATCCTGGAGGGGGGATACAATCATGATGTGCTCGGACAGAACGTGCTGGCCCTGATTCAGGGCATGTCCAAGAGATGACCGCGTACGCCAATTCAAAC
>JASFIV010000242.1:0-6919 GCA_050122475.1 Desulfobacterales bacterium
AAGCGAAATTACTAACATTTATGGAGGTAAATAATGGCAAAACATAAAACCCCGTTGTTGGACCAGCTCGAAAGCGGGCCGTGGCCGAGTTTTGTTTCGGATTTGAAACAACAGGCCGAAGTCAGGGCGAAAAACAAGGAGAAAGTCGAATTTCAGATTCCGCAGGATGTTGTTGAAGACCTTCTGGGCGTACTGGAGCTTTCGTTCAAACACGGCCGAACCCACTGGAAGCACGGCGGTATCGTCGGCGTTTTCGGCTATGGCGGCGGCGTCATCGGTCGCTACTGCGACCAGCCCGAAGAATTTTCAGGTGTGGCGCACTTTCATACCATGCGGGTGGCCCAGCCGGGCGGGAAATTCTATACCGCTGAATACTTGAGACAGCTCTGTGATCTGTGGGACTTCCGCGGCAGCGGCATTACCAACATGCACGGCTCCACCGGTGACATTATCTTTCTCGGAACCACCACGCCCCAGCTGGAAGAAGTCTTCTATGAAATGACCCACAACCTCAATCAAGACCTGGGCGGCTCGGGCTCCAACCTGAGGACACCGGCCGACTGCATCGGCCAGGCACGCTGCGAATATGCCTGCTATGACACCCAGGCGCTTTGCTATCACCTTACCCAGGAATACCAGGATGAGCTGCACCGGCCGGCATTCCCGTACAAGTTTAAATTCAAATTTGACGGCTGCCCCAACTGCTGCGTGGCTTCGATTGCCCGGGCGGATATGTCCTTTATCGGTACCTGGCGAGACGACATCCGCATCGACCAGGAAGCGGTCCAGGCCTACATCGGCGGTGAGATTGCGCCCAATGCCAACGACCACAGCGGTCGTGACTGGGGTGCCTTCGACATCCAGAAAGAAGTCTGCGACCTTTGCCCCACCGAGTGCATGTGGATGGAAGGTGACAAGCTGATGATCGAAGACAAGGAGTGCAACCGCTGCATGCACTGCATCAATGTCATGCCCAGAGCGCTGCGCATCGGAGAGGACACCGGTCTGTCCATTCTGGTCGGTGCCAAGGCCCCGATTCTCGATGGTGCCCAGATGAGCTCGATGCTGGTGCCTTTCGTCAAAGCCGAAGATCCCTATGATGACATCAAGGAAGTCATCGAGGCCATCTGGGATTGGTGGATGGAAGAAGGCAAGAACCGCGAGCGGCTGGGCGAGCTGATGAAACGCCAGGGCTTCCAGAAGCTGCTGGAAGTCACCGGCATCGCACCCGACCCGCGCATGGTTCAGGAGCCCAGATCCAACCCGTACATCTTCTGGAAAGAAGACGAGGTGCCGGGCGGATTCGAAAGAGACATCAACGAATTTAGAAAATATCATCAGAGATAGGGGGATAAAACCATGGCATTTGTATCATCAGGTTACAATCCTGACAAACCGATGGAAAACAGAATTTCAGACATCGGTCCGCGAAAATATGACGATTTTTATCCGCCGGTGATTGCCAAAAACAAGGGCAAATGGCTGTATCATGATGTCATCAAACCCGGCGTCTTGGTGCATGTGGCCGAATCCGGCGACAAAGTTTTTACGGTTCGCTGCGGGGGCGCACGGCTGATGAGCACGACCCACATCCGTGAGATCTGCGATATCGCCGAAAAACACTGTGGTGGCCATCTGCGGTTTACCACCCGTAACAACATCGAATTTATGGTGGACGAGGAAAGCAAGGTCGATCCGCTGATCAAGGATCTTGAAAGCCGCAAGTTCGCCGGCGGCAGCTTCAAGTTCCCGGTGGGCGGAACCGGCACATCGATTACCAACATCGTGCACACCCAGGGCTGGATCCACTGCCACACGCCGGCCACCGATGCCTCGGGTCCGGTCAAGGCCACCATGGATGTGTTGTTTGATTATTTTAAAGAGCACAAATTGCCGGCCAAGCTGCGCGTCTCTCTGGCCTGCTGCCTGAACATGTGCGGTGCGGTGCATTGCTCTGATATTGCCATCCTGGGCTACCACCGCAAACCGCCGATGCTGGATCATGAATATCTGGACAAAATGTGCGAGATTCCATTGGCCATCGCCGCCTGCCCGACGGCCGCCATTAAACCCGCCAAGGTCGAGTTTAAAGGCGAAAAAGTCAACAGTGTGGCAGTCAACGAACCCCGCTGCATGTTCTGCGGCAATTGCTACACCATGTGCCCCTCCATGCCGCTGGCCGACACGGAAGGTGACGGCATCGTTATCATGGCGGGTGGCAAGGTGTCCAACCGCATCAGCGCCCCCAAGTTTTCCAAGGTGGTTGTGGCGTTTATTCCGAACGAGGCACCGCGCTGGCCGAAAACCACGGATTGCATCAAACATATCGTGCAGGCTTACGAGAAAGGCGCCAATAAATACGAGCGTCTGGGCGAATGGGCCGAGCGGATTGGATGGGAAAGATTCTTTGAGGTATGTGAGCTGGAATTTACCCACCATTTGATCGATGATTTCCGCGATCCGGCTTACTTTACCTGGCGCCAGACCACGCAATTCAAGTTTTAAGCGCTTATCTAAAACTGCAGGGGGCATACCATTCATAGCGTGCCCCCTGCATTTTGCCGAAAAGAGGTCAATTATGGCTCTGGACTACGAGGAATCAAAAGAGAAAATCGTTGCAGCACTGCAAAAGAAACAAAAAACCAAGTCCAAATTTTATTTTAATGACCTGGCCAAGATCTTAGGGGCCAAACCACGCGAGGCCAAAAAGGTCATCAATCGCCTGGTGCAGGAAGAGGTTCTGGAATACTGGTCCAGCGGCAGTACGTCATTATACGGACTTAAAGGTACCGGCAAACAGGCGGGTGCCGAAGAACATGATTAAGCTATTCATTTGCCTGATGCCGGGCTGATTTTCTCTGATTTTTGAACTCCATCTTAAAACAAGTGGATAGAGTGCGGTTTCCGCGTATCATGATTGCCGCATTGCGCGGTGGTTCGGGCAAGACCATCCTATCCATCGGACTGATTGCTGCCTGGAAAAAGCGCAACAGGTCCATCGCACCTTTTAAAAAAGGTCCGGATTATATCGATACGGGCTGGTTGGCCTTGGCGGCCAACCGGCCCTGTTACAATCTGGACACCTTTCTTTTAGCGTCTCCTCTGATTCTAGAGTCTTTTCTCACCCACGCCCACAAAGATGATATTGCCGTCATCGAGGGCAACCGCGGGCTTTATGACGGCATCGATCTGGCCGGCAGCACCAGCACGGCTGAGCTGGCCAAATTGCTCAAAACCCCGGTTTTGCTGTGTGTGGATTGCACCAAAATTACCCGCACCATGGCTGCGGTCATTTCCGGTCTCATTCAGTTCGATCCAGATGTGACCATTATGGGGGTTGTGCTCAACCGGGTGGCGGGCGCGCGCCACGAACGCATTCTGCGTGACAACATCGAACACTACTGCGGGATCCCGGTTCTGGGGGCCATTCCCAAGCTGAAAACGCAGATTTTTCCGGAACGCCACATGGGACTGGTCCCCACGCCGGAGCATGACTGGGCCGGTGAATCCATCAATACTGCCGCACAAGTAGCCAGTGACCATATTGACCTGGACGCTGTCTATGAATGCATCCAGGATTTATCCCCTCTCAAAGCCATTGCCAGCGGCCAGCAGCCAGCAGCCAGCAGCCAAGAAAGTGAAATTGGTTCTCAAACTGTGAATATTAAGACTGGCGCATCACGCCCCCTTATTGGCATCATTAAAGATTCGGCGTTTCAGTTTTATTATCCGGAAAATATCGATGCCCTTAAAATGGCCGGTGCCGAAATCGTGTTTATCAGCCCTTTGGCTCAAAAAACACTGCCGGAATTGGATGCGCTCTATATTGGGGGTGGCTTTCCGGAAACCCATGCCCAGCAGCTGGCTGAAAATAAAGGCTTCCGCGACGCGCTCAAGGCCATGGCCGAAGACGGTTTGCCGATTTATGCCGAATGCGGCGGTTTAATGTACCTGGGCGAAGAGCTGATGCTCGCGGAAAAATCCTATCCCATGGTCGGGATACTGCCTCTAACCTTTGACTTTTATTCCCGGCCCCAGGGTCACGGCTATACGGTTGTGACCGTTGAAAACGACAACCCCTACTATGACATCGGCGCTGAGATCCGGGGTCACGAGTTTCACTACTCCCGGGTACTAAATTGGAGCGGCGATGAAAAGGATCTGGTTTTTCGCATGCAACGGGGGGTCGGGATTACCAAAGACAAAGACGGCATCTGTTATAAAAATGTGCTGGCCACTTATACCCACATCCACGCCCTGGGCACCCCCCATTGGGCGCCGGCGCTGGTGCGCAATGCAACTGCCTATCAACAGAAAAAAGCGTCCTGACGCACTTTCAATGGATATTCAGCAGATTGAAAAAGCAATTTTAGAAAATGTAGCCGCATCACCCGCCCGATTAACGCCCCAGCAACTCGAAAAAACCATCTCCACAACTTACGGCCTGGATAAAACGCGTACCAAAGCATTGCTGAAAGATTTAGTTGCTAAAGGTGTATTGGAATATACCTATGAATTCGGTAGCACATACCTGGTGCTGTCATTTAAAAAACCGGTGCGCATTTCAGACCATGTCGTGGTCAAGCCACCGGAGCACCGCTTTCAATCGGCGCCCGATGATGTCGTTATCAGCATTAAGCCCGGGGCAGCCTTCGGCGGTGGACGGCATCCGACCACGCGGCTGTCGGTCAGGGCCATCGAATATGTTTTAAAGACAGTGCGCCCGAACCGGCTCAGCGCGGATTGCTCGGTGCTGGATATCGGCACCGGATCGGGCATTCTGGCGATAGCCGCCATTGGCCTGGGGATCAAAAAGGGGCTGGGCATCGATATTGATCCCTGTGCCATTGCCGAGGCGGCTGAAAATAGGGACCTCAATCTTATGCAGGATCGGCTTGCGATATCTGACCGCAAGCTTGAGACCATCGATGACCCCTATTCAATGGTGATTGCCAATTTACGTTATCCGAGTTTGAAAAGCATTTATCCTCAAATGATACGGCTAACCGATAGCAACGGCTGGCTGGTTCTATCCGGTTTTCGGATCCATGAATTACATAATTTAGCGGATCTTTATACCGGACGCCATTTTGAATCGGTATGGACGGCAGATGAGCTGGAGTGGGCGGTAATCGCTCTATCAAAGATATAGGTTGAGCCCGTTGCCCGTTAGCCGGTTGAAGACAAGATATGAAAGCCTTATTTTCCAAACGGGCTCAACGGGCTGAATCTCGTTTCAAGTGGACCTTTGGCCGGCCCAACAGGACAACCTATAATAGTGAAGTAAGAAATAGTTCGATTATTCCATAAAAAAAGCCTGCATCTTGAGAATACAGGCTTTTTTTGATGATCAGGCTCGTATTATTATTCTGGTTTTTTCGGATGGCACTTTGTGCAGGTTGTCGGCGCTTTTTTGGGCTTATATTTTTTGTTGAACGCTTTGTGACAACCGCGGCAATTTTCGTGTAATGCCTCGGCGTGATATTCCATCTCGATTTTTTTCTGTTCGGCTTTTAGTTTTTTCTTTTCGGCCTTATTTGCCTTTTTTGCTTTTTCGCGCCACTGCTTCTTGAGCTCTTTGGGTACTTCACTGGGTTTCGTGTGGCACTCAATACATCTTTGAACATCGTCACCTTCTTTCAAACTGGTAAGCGGCTTGCCGTCTTTGTCGTGGTGGCATTCACCGCAACCTCTTTTGTACAAATCCGGGTACTGCTCGGCATAATCTTTCTGGTGTTTACCATGAGAAAACTGAACAACGCCTTTGGTGTGCTCCTTATATGCCGGATCCTCCAACGGGATAACATCCGGTACGGTTTTGGCGTAAATTCCGGCGGCAAGAAACAGGGCAGCACTCCCGACAACAACCAAAATCAACAACTTTTTATTCATGGTTCTCTATCCCCTCCTTTTATTTAACTTTTAACCTTTCCCCGAGGTTTAACAAAATAAGATTATTTCTTTATCAGTCCAAAAGAGTTCTGTCAATCACAAACATTTGGTGCAAAAACATTATAATATGCTGAAATTATTGAAATAAAAAATTTCCTCTAAAATAAGAAAGCAGTCTGCAACAGCATCCGATGAAGGCCCTTAAGATACGGACGCACCTCTGGCCTAAAAAGACGACATTTTTTTATTTATTTTTGAATGAAACCGGTTGGGTTAAATCTAAGATGCGCTTTGCTCGGCTTTATCTGCCTCAGTTTCTGGCTTTTTTTTGCCAAAAATGCGGGCGCCGATGATGCTGAGCTCGTACATAACCATCAGCGGAAGGGCCATCATCACCTGGGTGACGACATCCGGTGGGGTTAAAATGGCCGCTCCGGCGAAAAATAACAGCAGGGCGTATTTACGATTGCGCTTCAAAAAATCCACTGAAACGATACCCAGACGTGCCAGAAAGGTGAGCACCATGGGCAGTTCAAATACCAGCCCGAAGGCCAACAGCAGTTTGGCTGAAAATGCCAGGTACTCCTTCATAGAAGGCAGAGGGCGGATGGATTCGGTGGCAAACCCCAAAAAAAACTTAAATCCCCAGGGAAAGACGATAAAATAACCGAACAGCGCGCCGGCAATAAAAAAAAACGAGGAAAGCAAAACGATAGGGCCCATCAGCCGGCGCTCTTTTTGATAAAGTCCCGGTGCCACAAACATCCAGAATTGATAAAGAATGACCGGACTTGCCAGCATTATGCCGGATAGCAACGATACTTTCAGGTAGGTAAAAAACGCTTCCGGCAGGCCGGTAAATATCAGATGATCTCCCGGTTCCATTATCTTTACCAAAGGGTTCACCAGGATTTCGAATAAAATCTCTTTAAAACCATAGGAGGCTGCGAAACCGATACCAACCGCAATAAAGCATTTTATCAGCCGACTTCTGAGCTCTTCAAGATGGGAGGTAAACGGGATTTTT
>JASFIV010000243.1:0-6867 GCA_050122475.1 Desulfobacterales bacterium
TCTCCGGATTCGAGGATCACTATGCCTGATTGAACAGATTGAACATATCCGTCGGTGTTGATTTCTATATCCCTTTGGGTGAGCGACCGCTGTAGCTTGGAGCGGACACTATCAGGAAATCGCGACATAAATCGCTTGCCGGCAAAGATCTTTATCTGCGGCATATTCCCGCCGGCATCCCGTGCCAACTGCCAAATATTTCCGGCAACTTCAGCAGCAGAGGGTCCGCCGCCCAGAATGCCGATGCTGATTTTTTTTTGCGCCACCAATTCCAGGATTCGGGCCTGAGCTTCCATCAGTCTTTCAATAGGCTTAACCGTATACACATCCTGAGTATCCTCTGTCAGATTGAGACGGGGTACATAACTGCCTGCATTAAATGAGATGACATCATAGCCAACGGTCTCACCGGAAGCCAGCATCACTTTTTTTTCACCGGCCAAGATCTGTACCGCTTTATCCCGGATAAAGGTGCCCCCCTGCTTTTCCACCACGTGTCTGGTTGCAAACCGGATTTCCGCCGGTGTGTAGGTTTTTCCAAGCATCCCGGGTCCCATTCCCGAATAATAATGGTGGTCAGATGGACCGATTACGGTGACACGGTGCCCCTTTTCAACAAAGGTATACAACTTTGCCAAGGTGACCATGTGGGCGTGGCCACCGCCGATAAGAACCAGATGTTGACCCACTTTTACATCCTTTCATCCATGAGCTTGCCGAGCTGCTCCAGATGCACCCGCTCTTCTTCTGCAATTTTTTTCAACGCCTGTGCGCTTCGCGGGTCTTTGCTTCTTTCCGAGGCGCGGGTGTATAGATCCAGAGCCTGGGCTTCAATGGACATAGCTAAAGATATGATATCAACAGCGGATTCCCAATCCGGTTTAAACATCTGGATGTATTCATCCGTGGTCAATCCGCCCTCCACGGCATTGATCACCAGATCATTTTCAAAAGCTTCTCGGTTGACCTGTTTTCCGGAAACCTGAAGGTACTCATTGAATATGCGGTCCTGGTGAATGATTTCAATTTTGGAAAGCTTTTGAAACAGATGTTTAATGTCTTCCTGCCGGACTTTTTCGATCATGGATAAATAAAAGTCTCGCAGCCCGGCTTCAAGCGAATATGCCGCTACAAGCGTCTCTTCCAATGATTCCTTGCCGGTCAGCAATTCAAGGCCCATTTCTTCGGGCCCGATGGCGACATGGCCGTCCCAGGCCTTGATGCCGCCTGCAACATTGATGACATCATCAAACCCCTTGCCTGAAAGTATTTGAGCAGCTACACGGCTTCTCCCACCGGAGGCTCAGTAAAGCAGTGTCGGCTTTGAAGGATCGATCTCATCGAGGCGTTTATCCAGTTCGGCAATGGGGATCAATTTTGAGCCTGGAAGGTGGCTGGCTTCATACTCCCCGGGCTGACGGACATCAATTAAGTTAAACTCACCCTGGGATCTCTCAGCCATAAACGTTTTGGCTTCCGTTGCATGAATCGACTTTGCCGGTGTAAAAAATTGTTTCCAGCGCATCGAACCCTCCTTTCGGTTAAATCGTAAAAGCTTATAAAAAATGAAATCGATCATCGGTCTGACAGACCGCTATGTGGGCCAGTAGAGGTTTAAAAATACACCATAAATACATAAATAATCTGTCCATCAACACCACTCACTATTTCTGCTGCCAATCTTCAAAATGAACCCATATTACAGCACCCAATTCAACCCCTTTTTGTTCACCGGATTTTGTTTTCAGTTTGAAATCCGCCTCATTAAGAGCGGCAAACCCCCACCAGCCTGATTTTGGCACAGCATAGGTGAAAACTCCGTTTTCATCAGCCTTTATGGTTTGGGTAACCATATAATCTGTGGGTGCTTGAGCTTTATTATTTCTGTTGTAATATTCAACCTCTACCTCGGCAAATGGGATGGGTTTGCCGTTGAGTTTGACAATGCCCTGGAAGACATTTCCGGTATAGAGTCCGAATGGTTTGGAGAGGGGAACTATTTCGGTTTTTAGTCCTATTTCCTCATCCCAGCCTTCATCATCTCCGAAGGCAGTTACCACTGTTTTGGTATAATGGATTATAAACATATCCTCTGCCGGTTCCCAATAGGGTTGGGGTTCCATATAGAACTTGTAAATCCCGGGGCGCTTGATCTGATAATCTAATTGCCAAGCTTTATGGTCCATCACTTGGGTCGGTTTTATGCTGTCCAATAAATCCAGTTTCTTTCCGTTTGCCCAAACACTGAAGACTTTTGGCTTTACCAGTTCCATACCGACCATCTCCATTGGGTGGCTGAAGGAAAGTTGCAGGTTTACTGATCGGCTTTCATCTTGCATGACCATATTGTCGGAAGGAATCACCATTCCAAAATGCCCGAAAGCAGTTCCGGCTATCCCGTAAACAGCGGTAATAATTATCCAAATACCAATTGTTCTTTTCATAATAACCTCCATAAATAAAAATCACGGTCCCGTTTATCTTCATAATTGGCTTATATCGTGGTCCAAGAACGAGATTATTGTTTTATATAAACGCTCCGGGCTTAAACCATGGTGAAATCTTTGCTTAAGAAATATGAAGCATACCAATGATATTTTTAATTTAGAATTATCAAGAAAGGATAGCAGGTTTCAACCGATAAATCTTACATAGTGAAAATAAGATGCATTCCATATATTGTGGTCTGACCTTCAGTCTTCAAACCTGAGATTTATTGACTACATGCACTTTGCTATCAGCATCATTCCCATGCTAAGCATCAGTATCCCGGACAGGATGTCAGATTGTCTTCGATAGCGCCGTGCGATGTGTGAAGCACCAGTACCAATTAACAACAATCCCGGCAGCGTTCCCAGACCGAATGCAACTAGACATAAGCCGCCACTTGCAGGGCTTGCTGTTGCCAGAGCCCTGGAGAAAGCACCGAATGACAGTCCGCAAGGTAAAAAGCCCATAACAAATCCGATCAGCAGCATATTTAAGTTGCCGCTATTGGTGAAGGTGGCCTGGACTAATTTTTTATATCCCGGTATTTTTTCCGGCACAGCCACAGCCATCCAGCTGGGTTCTCTTATTAGTCCCAGCTGTGCCAGGCCGAATAAGATCAGGAAGGCACCCGCCAACAGTGAAAATGCGACCTGAATTTGGGCCAGTATCTTCAAATAAGACGTTGACTCGGCACCGGAAAAAAGTCGGGCAAGGCCGGCTCCCAGCCCGCCCATCAAAAGCCCGATCAATGCATAGGTGCCGAGGCGGCCGCTATGATAAACTAAATGGGATACAAAGCGACCTGTTTGCCCGGGAAAAGCAAACACCAATGGTCCGCACATGCCGACACAGTGGCCGGTTCCGAAAAGACCGAGCAAAAATAGGGATACAATGTCGAGCTGTTCCATAACGGTCACCATAACACAACTTTGGTGTACCGACCCGAATTTTATTGGTAAATTTCAAATCGTTCAAGACAAGGCACTTGACGACGCCTGTCGAACAATAATATTGTGCGGTTCAGCCCCGGTGGTGAACCAAATCATAGACAAAAAAAGGAATTTTCATGAAGGGATACTCCAGTATCAAGTTTTAATTTTTAAGCATCTGGGTCGCATGCTCCATCAAGATTTGATATTGGAAACTAAGAATTCGAAACCGGTAAAATGAATTGCGTCTATCTGTCCTTCGAGAAAAGATTAAATTGTTGTAGTAAGGTTTCCCTTACCTTGACCGGAGGGAACCAATGGGAAGAAGATAGCGAATGCGAGGGCAATTTGCAGACTTTCCCTAAGTTACGGGATCGTTGCACAATGATTTCCAGACACACTATATTCCGGCAGGCATTCTATCTGCTGGCAGGAATCATTATAATAAGCATGGGCCCAAGCGTTGCCAATGCGGGCAGCGGGTTGACACCGGGCCGTCTTGGTCTAAACGAGCAGAACAAGATGCAGATAAGTTCGCAGGACCGCTGTCCGGTATGTGGCATGAAGGTTATCCGCTACCCCAAATTTTCGAGTGCCATTCGGCTTACCAACCAAGATACATACTATTTTTGCAGCAATGGCTGTATGCTGAAAGCCTGGCTGCATCCTGAAATTTTTTTAAAGTCGATCCGGCAAGCGTTGTCGCTGGCCGTCGTAAGGGATTATTTCAGCGGGCAGCAGGTCGATGCGCAGGATGTTTTCTGGATTGCCGGCTCTGATGTAATCGGTCCCATGGGGCCAGCTATGGTGGCGTTGCAGGGAAACCAATCGGTAGACGCATTCTTGAAGCGACACGGCGGCCGAAAGGTTTTTCAGTTGTATGAGTTGACCGATGACCTCTGGTTTTCTCTAACCGGCAAATCCGCGAAAGACAGATGAAAAACAATCTTAAATCAAGGCTTCCAAGCGACCGTTTGACCCAGGCGAAAATTCTGTTAGCAGGGGCAGGGGTTTTTTGTCTGCTGACACTTTTTCTGGTGGCAGGAATAAGGCTTTTGCGGCCGGATGCGGCTGCGGCAACGGTTTGCCGGCAATTTGTCCGGCAGTATGGCGTGCACACCATCGCCCTCGTGCCGGTAGGACAAAATTTACGCCGTTCGGACGGGCGCCTGCCGAATGTCGACCTGCGTCATGATCCCCGGCTGCCGATGGAAAACCCAGATGCCGGACTGGTGTTCCTCCCACGGCCTACCCGGTATTTCTCTTCAACAAAAGCTCCGGAAGAAAGGCAAACCGGATTGAGCGAGACCGAATGAAAAATACCATGTCAGATTCAAGATTGATATGGTCGGTTCGCGATGTCATGCGCCGTCCTCTGGAGTGGTTTCTTTTGACAGCTGCCCTGACATTGATTACAGCAATCCCGGCCACAGCTCTGCTTCTGGTGCAGGGTTTGACCGGCGCGGCTACCAACATTCTCGCGGATTCACCTTCGCTGGTCATACGTAAAATAGATCCCACCGGATGGGAGCCTGTGCCGGTGGAACAAAGCCTTAAGGCTGTCGGCAGCGTGCCCGGTGTGCTGCGGGCCTATACCAGGATATGGGGGGTGGTTGGCGGTCCCAAAGGTCCCCTAACCGTCGTTACTGCGATATCGACACCATCCGGTGATCATTCCGCCACCCCTGACCATCCCAAACGAGGTAAAGTGTTGATCGGCCCTGGTGCTGCCACAGGCTCTACATCTAGCCAATTGACCCTGAACGGGCAAACGACGCAAACATTTCAAATAGACGGGGTTATAAACCCCAAATCTGCAATGGCAAGCCATGACCTAGTCGTGCTGAATCCGCTGGATGCACGCAGGTTGCTTGGACTACCCGATGGCTATGCCAGTGACATTGCCATCGATGTGTTTCATGCCGGAGAGGAGACCGCCATTATTCCCGATCTGGCAGAAGCATTGCCATGGCCGGTTAGAATTACCACCCGGAGCGAAAATCTCAAATTTCTTTCAGGATCCTATGCTCGGCGCGGCGGCATCGCTATCCTTGCCACAATACCAGCCCTCGTGGCCATCTGCTTGCTGGTAGCGGCAACAGTCAGAGAGCAATTAGGGAACCGCTTTGAGGTCGGCCTGCTGAAAGCGTTCGGCTGGACCACTGCGGATATCGTGCGGCACTTCCTCTTTCGAGCTCTGTTTATCGGTTTGCCGGCCGTCTGTCTGGGAATGGTGATTGCCTACGCGTCTGTCTTCTCACCCGGTGTGCAATGGCCAGGGGTTCTGTTGTTTGGGTGGCAGGGCCGGGCGCCGGCGCTCTACCTGGATATGGGCGGCACCTTGTTGACGCTCCTTCAGATAGCCGCCCTTACACTGTTACCGTTTCTGATTGCAACGTTGGTGCCGGTTCTGAAAGTCGCCACCGCCGACACCCATACCTATTTTGAAGGAGACGGCCCATAAATGTCAGCAGCTATCGAATGCCAGCATGTTAGCCTTGAGAGACGGCGGCATAACAGACAGACTTTATGTATTCTAAACGATATCACGGTTGTATTCAATGGCAGCAGCATGAATCTGATATCTGGGCCCACCGGTGTTGGTAAAACCAGCCTGCTACATATTCTGGCCGGATTGTTGCGCCCCTCATCAGGACAGGTGCTGGTCGATGGTCAGCCCGTTTCGCGCTGGACGGGTATCCACCGAAGTCGCTGGCGGCGACGGGTGGGCATTGCTTTTCAGCATCACCATCTTATCGAAGATCTGACGGCTTTAGAAAATGTACTTGTGCCCCTGATCCCGCTGTGTCGGAACATCCGTGAGTTGCGTCGATTGGGCCGGCAGGCGCTCACCGAACTGGATTTGGCTGCACTGGCTGGCGAAAAGATTCAGTTTCTCTCCGGCGGCCAGCGACAGCGGATTAATCTTGCCCGGGCACTGGTCAATCGTCCGAAATATATCTTTGTCGACGAGCCAACGGCCCATCAGGATAATGCCAGTGCCGCGATGATTATTCGACGCCTGGTCGAAGCCAAAAAAAAAATGACCACCGTAATCATAGTGGCCCATGATCCGAGGGTTGAAGCATCGGATGCGATCGATGCACATTTTCGGTTGGTCGATGGCAGACTTTCGCGGGTTGTATGAAACAGGACAATTAAAGTTAAAAAGACCTCACGCGATGGCGCAAGTAACGATATAAATAGACAGGATTTCTTGAGTCAGTTCAAGTTTTCAGTTTTCGAACGAACCAAACCTCCCAATGTTGGCTGAGATACAATCTCAATTAGCTGGCACCAGATAAGGAAATTTATGCTCTTCCACCCCCTGCTGCTGACCATTTTGATCACCGATTTCATCGGAGGTCTGCTCGCACTGGCTGTCGGCATGAAGGCCTTCCAGATCGTGGTTCACTGGAACCCGGCTGAATTTAACAGAAAGCAGCTT
>JASFIV010000244.1:0-6861 GCA_050122475.1 Desulfobacterales bacterium
AGAAAAAGTTGCGTTATGCCGATGTGCCCAAAGGTCTCCAGGGATTTGCCATCAACATGATAACGACCGGTTTGATCGCCATCGGCTTCATGCTGTTTGCCGGAATATCGCTGTAGCCGATTAGAAGGAGGCATGATTGCTTGACACGTATCTCATTGCGCTGGCTGTTTTTTTCGGAGTCGTGATCCTGCTGGTCAGCGTGCTCTTGCTGGTCGAGTCCAGAGTTGTGTTAAAAGGGGACCGCACCATCGTCATCAACGAGGACACTGATAAAGGCATCCAGACGCCGACCGGAGCAACACTACTGTCAGCGTTGGCCCAAAACGACATCCTATTGCCCTCGGCCTGCGGCGGCAAAGGCAGCTGCGGCGTTTGCAAATGCCAAGTCACCGACGGCGGTCGGGATATCCTGCCCACAGAACTGCCCCACTTGAGCCGCAACGAAAAGCTCAATAACATCCGCCTCTCCTGCCAGCTGAAAGTCAAGGAGGACATGAAAATCCGTATTCCGGAAGAGATCTTCAACATCAAAAAATACAATGCCACCGTGGTATCCAATCAAAACGTTGCCTCCTTCATCAAAGAGCTGCGGCTCAAGCTTGACCCGGGACAAAAGCTTGATTTTGAGACCGGCTCATACGTGCAAATCGACATCCCCGAATATGAGCGCACCTACCGCGAGATCCATGTGGGAGAAACCTACAAAAAAGTCTGGGACCGTTTTGATTTCTGGGGTTTGAAGGCAAGCAGCGAGGAGACGGTTTACCGGGCGTATTCGATGGCCAATACGCCTGAAGAGGAGCATCTGCGGTTTACGATCCGGGTCGCCACGCCGCCGCCGGGCGCGGACGACATTCCGCCCGGCGTGGCATCTTCCTATCTTTTTACGCTCAAGCCGGGCGACAAAGTGAGCCTGAGCGGTCCTTACGGAGATTTCTTCGTCAAAGATACCCAGCGCGAAATGTGTTTTATCGGTGGCGGCGCCGGCATGGCGCCTTTACGCGCGCATATTTTCCACAACCTCCTGACGGAAAAAACCAGGCGCAAGATTACATTCTGGTACGGCGCCCGTTCCAAAATCGAAATGTTTTACGACGACGAGTTTAAAGAGTTGGAGAAAAACTTCGAAAATTTTTTGTACTACGTCGCGCTTTCCGACCCTCAGCCCGAAGACCACTGGGACGGCCTGACCGGCTTTATCCATCAAGTGGCTTACGATGAATACCTCAAAATGCATCCGGATCCCGCCGAGGTTGAATACTACATCTGCGGACCGCCCCTGATGCTGGAGGCGGTTCAGAAAATGCTGGACAGCTTGGGTGTGGAACCGGAGATGATCGCTTTCGATGATTTCGGCGGATAGCCGCGATACATAGATTTTGATAGTTGTGCTGATATTTTTTAACCGGGAAACGGGCGAACCCACCAGAGGCGGACAAACGGGTAACGGGCTCAACCCTTGTGCTGAATTTCTGAACCAAGATATTAAACAGGAATGAAATGAATCTTTAGCTGGAATTATTGATAGAATTAGGCGTCGGTATCAGGCCTCTCCGGCATGGGGATTTTAAGAAATTCAATGCCCTCATCTTTGAGCATTTTTTCTTCTTCCTTGGTACTGATACCACGGATGTTGCGCGGCTCTTCGACGCCGTAATGGATTTTCAATGCTTCTTTTGCAAAATCGCACCCGACGTCGTCAAAATTTTTTTGAACAAAATCAACTATTTCTTTACCGACTTTTTTCAGATGTTCTTCCCCGAGCGAAACTTTTTTAGGGATCTGCGAGGATTTAATGGCAAATGTGGAGGGAATTCTGGATACACGAGTGCTGTTGCACACCGGACAGGCGACTAAGCCATTTTTTTTCTGACTTTCATAGGCCTTGCTGTCCTCAAACCAGCCTTCAAACGCATGGCCGTCGATACATTGCAAATCATAAGCGATCATATCGCAACACCACTACCCATACCGGTTTAGCCGAAACGAATCGAAAAAACCGATGATATATTTTTAATGTTCAACAGTAAACTTAAAATTAACATATTTGTCAATAAATTTAAAGGCGTTATGGTCAAATTTTACTAATTTAACAGAATGATGTAAAATAAAAATCAGAGCGCTGACCGGTGCCGATAAATCGGATTTTGACACGTTGCAAGCCAGTTTTGACGCTTGCCATGCCCTGGCCAGGATGTCGGGTTTGCGGTACAAATAGGGGTCGTAAAAAAGCGCTTGATTATCGAAGCGCTTTCTGGCGCCCTCAATCCGTTTGTCAGCCGGTTTAATGAACGTTCAAAAAAAATGATTCTGAAAGGGCCTGTTATGAATGATTTGTTCAAACGATTCGGAGTAAGTGGAGTGTTGCTGATGCTGTGTTTGTTTGCCACGACCATACAGGCGGAAACCATGTATATATCAGACAATTTGAGAATAACATTAAGATCCGGGCCGAGTAATGAAAACAAAATACTGGCGGTGCTCGAATCCGGGCAGATCGTTGATGTGGTTGAAAAAGGAGATGAGTGGTCGCAGGTCAAAATGGCCAACGGCAAAGAGGGTTGGGCGCTTAGCCGTTATCTTACCCCTGAGCCAACACATCGCCTCAAGCTTGAGCGCCTGCAGAGCAAACATAAAAATTTGGTGGCGCAGGCCGCTACCCTCATGGAGGAAAACAGCAGGCTGAAAGCCGAAACCAAAGAGTTCAAAACAGAGTTTGAAACCACCCAAAAACAGCTGCAAAAAACGAGCACCGAATTTGAGACCTTGAAATCAGAAGCAAGCGAATATGTTGCCCTTAAAGCCAATTATGAGCGCGCGGCATCACAGCTGGCCGAACAAACCGAAAAAGCCCAAAAGCTTGAAGAGCAGGTGACCAAAATGGAGATGAATTACGCCATTAAATGGTTTCTGGCCGGTTCGGCGGTACTGATTGTGGGTTTTTTGATCGGATTCAGTACCAAGCGCCAGCGCAGACGCCCCTCTCTGGTTTAATAGTTAAGTTGTCGTCGCAGGATCTTATTTTTTTCCAGGTCAATTTCAAGCGGCGGTAAATTCGATACAACGATCCGTTCTTAAAGGAACTCTCAATTGACAGCGTCATGGAATAACATTATATTAGCAGATTAGGAGGCTTGAATTCATCTGTTTTAGGCTTCAACCCCAAAATATAACTTATAGCAAGGCCTAAAGCGCTTGCGATCTGTTTATCCGCATACGCCCGATTGCTGACATTGTTTGAGGCGGGAGCGGGTGACGGGTCCTCTAACCTAAGGTTAGGTTTAACAGCATTCATGCTATCTGATCAAGTTTTCATCTTAATTGTTCTTCTTTTGCTTTCCGGATTTTTCTCCTCCGCTGAAACCGCTTTATTTTCCATCAGCAAGGCAAGAGCCATCCATCTAGCCAAACAAAAAGGGGCGACCAATCGGCTGATCAAAAAGATGAAAGACGATCCTCATCGTCTTCTGTCAACGATTCTGATTGGCAATAATTTTGTCAATGTCGGTGCCTCTGCCATTGCTACAGCCATTACGATTAATCTGGTTTCAAGTCACGCGGTGGGCATTGCCACCGGTATTATGACCTTTCTGATACTCATTTTTGGTGAGATTTTTCCCAAGTCCATTGCCACCCGCAACAATATTTTAATTGCGCGGTTCGTCATCTTTCCGTTGTACTGGCTTTCAATTTTACTGACGCCCTTGATTTTATTTTTGAATTTCATTCCCAAACTGACCGGGAAAATCCACAAGAAGCCGATTGTTACTGAAGAAGAATTGATGACGTTTGTTGAAGTTGTTGAGGAGGAAGGCGGGATCGAAGAAGAAGAAAAAGAGCTAATCGAAAATATATTTGAATTCGACGATACCAATGCGTCTGAAATTATGACCCCCAGAGCCGATATGTTTGTCATCGAAGGCAATGAACCATTAAATCTGGAAGAAATCGTTCGCCCCGGTTATACCCGAATCCCGGTCATCGACGGCAATATCGATCACATTGTGGGTATTTTGAACGTCAAAGATCTCCTCAAGCATCAGGCCACATCAGATGAGCCAGCCGACGTGCTTAAAATAATGCGCAAACCGTATTTTGTGCCTGAAAACAAAAAACTGGATAGCTTGCTGAAACAATTTAAGCAGCGTAAACAACACATGGCCATCATCGTGGATGAACACGGGGGGGTCTCCGGTTTGATAACCCTGGAAGATGCACTTGAAGAGATCGTCGGCGAGATCGTCGATGAGACCGATACATTTGAACCGCACATCGTGAAGCTTAAAAAGGATGAATGGCGGGTGCTGGGTAAATCTGAAATCGATGAAGTCAACGAGAAGATTCCAATGCAGATTCCGGATTCAAAGGAGTATGACACATTTTCCGGATACGTATTGAATCAGATCGGACGCATACCCCGCGAGAAAGAAGAAATTCCGTTGGGCAATTTTGTGATTACGGTCAATGAGATGGACGGTAACCGCATCAGTGAATACATCGTGCGCCAGGCGGAACTTAAACCTCCCCAGGAAGCCTCAACCGCCTCGTAGTTCAGCCAGCCTTTTTCAGAAGACAGAAGTCAGAAGACAGATGAGGTGCCTCATATTGCAGCGTTTCTTTCTGTCTTCTGTCGTCTGACCTCTGTCCTCTTATAGCAAAAGCCCGACACCTGACACCATAATTATAATATATCTGGAGTGCGCTTCTCAGGATGAAAAGAAAGGACGTGCCTGTTCGGCTGTTTGTTCCGGGGCGTTAAAGGTGGTCATGTCACCCAGCATCATCTCAAAGCCGGTATGATCGCTTCGAACCCAGGGGGCGTAATTTGAACGCACCATAATGACGATTCGCAGCTCAAGTCGGCTAGAAGGCATCTCAACGGCCAAAATGCCCAGATTATAACCATTGCGACACAACTGGCGATAAAACTGCTGGACGTTCAGGATACCGCGGGCCAGTTCCTGCCAATCGGATTCGCTGACCTGCAGAAAAGAGGTCTTGTGCGGCAGGATGCCCCATATCTCATAGAATCCCTCGGGTGCAAATGCAGCCAGCCATTCCCATGCCCCCGTTGTTCCGATTCGGCGGGAGCCATCTGCAATCTCATGGTCAAGATAACTGGCAAACAGATAGTTGCCGCTGTGGCGGAAAAAATCATTGGCACGATGCAGCAGCACGCGCTGATAGTTGGCTGGCACTCGGTCGGCATTTATTTGTAAATGCGGATGGATTAAAGATCCTCCAGCTGAAGGCAGATGGTTCTGGGTAATGGCCATATAGACCGCACGGGGGTCGTGATTTTTAATTTTTGCCAGGTATCGTCCGCAATTGATAAAGCTATTTGCATATGATTCCGCAGCGGCATGTCCGATTTCAACAAAATGTGCCTTGTCAAAAAGACTGACGGCGGAATAGCTGCCGTAAGGAAACAGATTGGGAAACAGAAGTGAATCACCGAATTTTAACCGGCCGTCTGATGACAGATCGGGATGCAACTGAGGCGTTTGCGAGTTTACCTGGGGCCGGCAAAACGGGCATGCCTCTGTTTGATCTGCGTCCGGCGGCGGCAGGGGCAGTGACTCGGTTCCGGGTTCTTTTTCTTCGATGCGGCTATAGGAGATGCGGCAGGTGCGCCCGGTAATGGGATGGGTGCGGATTTCAATTCGGCGATCTGCGATGTTGCCGGAGGGATCAATAAACTGCGCTGAAACCGCCTGGCTTTCAAACACCAGTTTTGAGGAATCGACAGACGCCATATTGCTCATCTTGCATGCTGCCGGAAACGCCGCTCCTCACACATCATTGATGCACAGAACGGGTTTGCGGCTGCTTTTTGTTTTGCGCTCGATGTTTGGCGCTGATTTTCAGGAGACGCCGAAAACGGAAAACAACACAACCATCAGCAATCCCTGAGCGATTGCGCCGATGATCCAGCCGATGATGCAGACCCCGGCGGCGTGAGCGGTGTTTTCGAAATTTAATGCCGCTCTAATGGCTATCGTTGCAGCAACGATCATCCAGATAGAAGACAGCACGAGAACCGCTATACCCAGACCCGGTATCATTCCCAGAAGCCGTATGGCCCCCGGTGCACAGGCAAAACCCATTGCCCGGATGACCGTTTTGCGATCGGCACGCTGCGTTTCGGCTGAGCCTCGACGAAACAATTTCGTGGCGACAAAATAGCTTGAAAAAGCCCAGATATACCATCCGATCACAGCACTGATCATTCCAATATTGGAGCCGATTGCTCCTGCCCGGCCGAAGCTTCCCCAGGAGGCCAACATCGCGTAAATCAAAACTGTGATCCAGGCCTGATTCAGCAGGAGCGGTTCCGCCACGACTTCCTGGTAAAACGACACATCAAGTCTGGCGGCCCGAAAAAAACGAATGAAATACAGACGCATAGGTCTCCTTATCAATTGTCAGATTAAAAATCATGCACCCGGCTGACGTCTTGCTAAACCCGATTGCGGGGGTACCATGGTTTTTTGCTGTTACCGGCTATCATGTTGCCGGCCGTGTGTCAATAAAAGCTGCAGGATCTGAAATCGGATGGAGCAGCGACATTTTGACGCCATGAGTTGGACATCGAACTTCATAACAGGGAGCAAATGGATCGGGCGGGGCAGGCTAATGCATTAAGCTTACATAACGGCATTCATGCGCTGAAGGTCTTCGCGTTTGCCGATAACCACGATGACATCCCCGGCTTCAAGTGTTTCTGTAGGCATTGGGTTGAAGATCATGTTGCCGGCCATTTTTTTGATCGCGACAATGATCACCCCAAAATCCTTACGCAGATTGCTATCGATGAGGTTCTTATTGATCAAATCGGATTTTTTACCGATCATAGCCTCT
>JASFIV010000245.1:0-6834 GCA_050122475.1 Desulfobacterales bacterium
CCTTATCAGATGCATTGCAGAACGGACAGATCGCCGGAGCCGCCCTCGATGTTTTTGAAGAGGAGCCTTTACCGGCACAAAGTCCTCTGCGCAAGCTGCCCAATTGTTTGTTGGCACCTCACAACGCCAACAGCAGCCCAGGCGCATGGCAACGCGTTCATGAAAATACAGTCCGCAACCTGCTCGAGGGATTGCATGCCGCAGGAGAGTAAAATGGGTCTTCCGGAAATATCGGTGATTATCCGGACATTCAATGAAGAAAAATACCTGCCGGCTTTGCTGGATGCGCTTCAGCACCAATCCCGGCGTGATTTTGAAACCATTGTGATCGATTCAGGCTCATTGGATCACACCCGCGACATTGCCGCTCAGAAGGCGGATCTATCATTGCGCATCCAGAGTCACGATTTTACCTTCGGTCACTCGCTCAATGTCGGCATTCGAGAAGCATCCGGCAAATATATTGTCATTGTGTCCGCTCATACCCTCCCGGTTAATAGCGAATGGCTTAACAAATTGATCGAACCTTTTCATGATGACCAAACCGCCATGGTGTACGGACGCCAGCTGGGCGGTGAGGCCTCCAAGTTTAGTGAATCGCAGGACATGCGACGAACCTTTGGTTCCAAACACCAAATTTTGCAACCGCCAAATTTTTTTGCCAATAATGCCAATTCAGCCATTCGAAGAGATTTATGGCAGCAACACCCCTTTGATGAAAGCCTGCCGGGACTCGAAGATATTGAATGGGCCAAATACTGGATGGAGCGTGATTACCGCGTGGCCTACGAGCCGGCAGCCGCCCTCTATCACATTCATGAAGAAAACTGGCGCCAGGTCCGCCGCCGGTACCACCGCGAAGCCATTGCGGCCCGACGGATCGGCATCAAAAACCTGAAACACGCCTGGCTGACACCACCACTGGAAGCGCTTCGCGCATTCATTGATTTAGGGTACGCTATTTTTGCCGTCAACGAGCGGAGGCAGCCGGCGAAAACGTTTGCTGGACTTGTCCGTGAAGCGATGCTTTTCAGGTTAAATAAAACCATCGGCACCGTAATGGGGTTGCTCGATAGCGGTGCTATGGAAAATCCGATTGACAGACAGAACATGTTTTTTGACCGCACCGGCAAAGCGGTCGTCATTCACGGTCCCGGGCGCGCCTCGTTAGATGAGGTTGAGGTCCCCGCAGTAAAACCGGGCGATGTCATGATACGTGTTGCCTACGAGAGTATCTGCGCCACGGACCTTGAGATCCTGGATGGTACCCTCGGGTATTACAAGGACGGAATCGCAAAATATCCCATCGTCCCGGGGCATGAATTCAGCGGACGAGCCGTTGCCTTTGGACCGAATGTGACCCATCTCAAAGAAGGTGATCCGGTGGTGGTCGAGTGCATTCAAAGCTGCGGTGCCTGCGTCGAGTGCAAACGGCAAAATTGGATTGCGTGTCAAAGCCGTACGGAACTGGGCGTCATCGGTCACGATGGCGGTTATGCGGAATTAGTGGTCGTACCCGGGCGTTTTGTTCATCGGCTACCGGCGGACTTTGACCTGCGCACAGCGACCCTCTGTGAACCCATGGCGGTTATATTAAAAGGGCTCAGGCGCCTGGAGCGATCCTGGATATCAGGCTCGGATCCAAAGCGTTGCGCGGTTGTGGGGGCCGGCCCACTGGGAAACCTGTGCGCCCAGGCCCTGGCCTTGCAAGGTCACCATGTGACCGTTTTTGATCGCAACCCGCGTCGCCTTGAATATTTTTCGGATGCCAACATCAACGGCTCCAGTGATCTGACACAACTTCACGAATATGATGTTCTGGTGGAGGTTACCGGAGATCCGGATGCCTTAGATGGCATCCTGCACCAAAGCCCGGCAGGGGCCACGATCCTGCTGCTCGGGCTTCCGTATGCCCACCGGCCGTTTACTTTTGAGAAAATTGTTGCCTTTGATAAAACGGTAGTGGGCTCGGTCGGCAGCAGTGCCGAAGATTTTAACAGGGCCATCACCCTTTTGCCTCAGCTGCAAACAACCCCTTTTATTGAAAAGATTTTGCCCTTGTCGGAATTTAAAGCGGCCTGGGAGCTGGCGCGAAGCCATAAGCATTTGAAACTAATGTTGAAGATCAGTTAATGTAACGTACTTCTTTTCTAAAGTAGTTGTCTATATTGAGCAATACGATGGATCTGTTAAGAACATACAGGTTTTTTGCATTAAAGTCATAATTATAGCGTCTGAAGTTATCTTCTAATAGCGCCTTTTGTTCATCGGAAAGCACCATTTGTAGATTCACCGGACTTTCCAATTTGTAGTTCGACAGCGGCAACTGATAACCGTCATTTCTCCATTTAATAATGTCAAAATGGACGCTGAAATTTACTTCTTTCTGAAAATTTTCGCTAAATACGCCGGATAATTTTGCGTGTATAAACTTCTTCAGATCCTCTAATTCTTGCGCAATTTGCTGCCTTTTTTCTTTAAATTGAGACGCCAGATAACCTCTGGTCATTTCAAAAAAATAATCTGTGTAAACATCAAAATGTATGGAAGAGGCTAAAATGCTATATTTCTGCAGGAGATTATCGCCGCGTTCTCTGTTCAGAAGTTTTTGATAATTTTCCTCTTGTGAATAATACGCTTTCAGCTCTTGAGGAGAATCCCATAGCTCCGAACGCGCTTCTTCCAGAAATAATCGGAAACTTTCAGCGGCTTTTGAAGGCTTATTTCTTAAATCCTCATAGATAAATATGAGCCAGTCCATGATATGCGTATGGCTCTGTTTTATATAGTTCAACAGCTCCCGGTAGGTATCATTGTTGAATGTCATTCTCAAAAGGCCGTGAAAGCCCCTTAGATATAGATAGTCCTCCAGGGTATATGAGGTCGTCCCCACAACGACTTCTTCGGTCTCAAACACATAATCGTCTTCTATTCTTCCGAACTCCCGCGGTATCAGCCTGTATTTAATATTGTATTGAAACTTTTCGCGCATTTCGTCGGTGTTTAAGGCGATGCCGTCCAGAAGCATAAATGTAAAAGCGTCAACAAAATCGAATCCGCAGTCAATCAATTCCCTTATGGTTTTCATGTGCTTTTCGCGTGTCTCATAAGGGAGGCCGGTGATGATTTCGGTATGTACGTATTTGCCCGTTTGGTGCACGGCATCAATGTATTGCTTTGCCATATCTAAATCTGCGGGCTTTCTTTTTATATTTTTCAGTATTTCAGGATCAGTTGACTGAACGGCAATCGCATAGGTGACGCCCTTCATTTTAGAAAATTTCTCAACGCTGCCCAGATCATCTCCCTTTCCGTAAGGGGCGGAAAATAGTCTGGGATAATTATATTGCTCTTGAAGTTGACGTATCTTGCCAACTATTTCCCAATCCTTTTTGTAAAGCCCAAAATTTGAATCCGCGATGACCAGATCGTAAATATTATTTTGAACGGCGAGGTTGGTTATATAATCCAGTTCATTGTTGACTCTTTCGAGACTGAATAATCCAATCCTTCGGTTTTCCCGGTTCGAAGCCCAGCAATATGCACATGTATGCGGGCAACCTCTTGACGTCTGAATTAAAGGCGAAAAACGACCGTCCTCAAAAAATTTGTCGAGCATACCGGAAAAATAAGGAGAAGGAAAAGCATCCATATTTTTAGGGCGCAGTGTCTTTTCTCCTGATCGTAATTCATCCTTATTATTCAGGCAGAGCACACCGGCAATGGCGCGGTTTTTCATTTTTTCATAGTCGCCGTTGCAATTGAAGTAGGCCTTCAATAGATTGGCAAATCCGATCTCACCGTCGTAAGGGATAAAAAAATCAACTTGCCTGTTTTGCAATAAAAATTCATGTTGTCGTTTTGAGTCCAGAGGAAAAGCCAAGCCGCCGAGCACGACGAGACAATCAGGATACATTTTTTTTATTCGCCGGGTCATATGTAGAACAAGGTTTTTGTTCCACGCGTAACAGGAACCCGCAAAAATATCCGGGGGGGATTTTTGCATTGTTTCAAAAAGTTCATCGGTAAACTTGAAAATATCGATATCGCATTCTGTATCAAATAATGACTTTGCATACGCAGCTACGTACCCGCAACCTAACGGAAACAAATCGTTGGCGATCAGGCCCGTATCGGAATATGTAAAATCGGTAAAATATACTTTTTTCTTCATTTTATAGTCCCTTGTTGGCTTTCACAAAGATTTAATCGACTTCTCTTTGATAAAACCAAATTTCTTTATTCAATAATTCCTCTGAGGTAACTGTATCTTTGCCGTAGAAGAAATTCGCTTTTTTTCCGCTGTACTGGTTTTTGTACAGGGACTCGTAATTCAGCGTTTGATTGGAACCCTTCCAGAATTCTCCGCCCGGCCTTCGACCAATTGATTTTAAATATATAACTCTATTGGCATCGCACAGGAATATGGTTGGAAAGAAATTATCATTTTCATCTTCAAGATTAAAAATGGCCTCCAGTATATCGCTTCTGGGTCCCCCATCAATTATAAAAGCCGCAGCAAGTCTTTTTGGAGACGCCAGGATGTGTTTAAGTGGCGCTAAACCTGCGCCAATATACTCATCTTTAATGGGAGATTCGCCATATTGATCCTTTATGAGTTCTGATCGTAATACCAGCTGCAGGTTAATAGACTCATTTATGGCACCCTGGTAAACTGCATCCAGCGGTCGACTTTTACGATGCAGTTTATATAGAAGTAATTTGCTATTAAGCGGTCCTGCGAATCTTCTTTTGGCTTTGTTCAGGCGCTTCAAATCGTCTGGAACATCCAATGCGGTTGCATTTTCACCGTAAAAAAACCGCCGGCATTTCTCATAATCCCATGGTTTATATTCTAACTTTTCGTTTGAAATCCTGTTAGATTCTAAATCGGATTGAATGACGCGCGTCAGCTCCGTGAACCACTGCTGATTATACTCAATTGAAATAAAAGAGCACTGCTTATTGAATTCAATCAGCTTTGCAATGAAAAACCGTGTTGAATTACCGGATCCATATTCCAGGATATAATCATAGTTTTCTGCGTTCAGTTTTTCAACTATACGGGTAGCGATATTTCCACTGATGGTCGGAACCGGTTGGTCGGTGTGGAGGATTTCGCTTCCTTTTTTCATCCTCTTCATAGTTTTTTCTTGATGATGGAAAGTGTGTTGCTTTAGGCTTTTTGTGCCCTGCGTTTCAGCAAGGTATCCTTAATCCAACGAAAGGTGTCCAGCGGCTTTCTTTTCAGCAATCCTTTCATGTACATGGATGCATATTGAGGTTCAATAACCGGATTTGGATCGAGGGCCCAATCCGTGCAATCATACCCGATTGATTCCATGTAGGGCAAGTAGGCGGGTCGGAAAAGCTCTACATCCTCTTCCGTAAACCAATGGCGCCAGTCACCGGCGGCCTTCTTTCTGACAACCTTGGCCTTTCCGGTAGAAACCGGAACTTCCGTATCGGCTGCCACTTTAAATCTCAGATATTCGCTCAACGGTCCGAATTTTTTGTCGACCATTTCTTCGAAACGGAATAAGAACCAATCATCACCAAGTTCCTTGATAAAGTCTGCCATATTTTGATTGCGAACACGCTCTTCTTCAATCACAGCCTCGATTGAACGCGGATATCCGTCATAGCCGGTGTATTGGCATATTTCATAAAATGAAACCGAGTGCGGATTCTGCTCCTTTTTTATTACCAGATTCAGATGTGTTTTGAACTGCTTCATGTGACCAATATAACCGCGATGCCAGCGGTATAACATGCGGCTGACGGCCGCATCCCGGGGATCGCGCGCCATCCAGATTTTGCGGTCATACTGTTCCTGCTTTAAATGGTTGATATATATATCAAAATTTTTGCCTTTGCGCTTATCGTAGGTGTGCTTGTAAACAGCATTTTCGTAGTTACCGACATATTTACCCGGTTTACCACCGGAAAACGCCTGGCAATTGGGAAGTCCACCAGCGACTTTATAAAGAAGCGCGGTGGTGCCGGACTTGCCGGTTCCTAAAATAAATATTTTCATTCATAGCCTCCAAAAATGAAGCGATGGATCCGTCAGCTTCTTTCAAATTGATTCAACTTCCAATCTGGAAAGATATTTCATTGTGCGGAATATTTAAAACTTTACCTGAATTTTGCACGAGTTGGAGGCTTTCATATGCAAGGCACTTCAGGGTAACGCTATAGTAGACTATGCTTTGCCCTGAATAACATATCAGATGGAAGCCTCCGGCTCGCCCGAAGGGTGAAAATTAATGAGATAAAATGATGTAATTCATTTTACTTGATCGGTAATAGAATTAGATTTTATTCTCTACTTAACTTGATATTATTAATGGGAAATCTCAACTTCTCATTAATTTTCATGCATAGTTCAGGTTGAATTTTGAATAACGAGGACATATAGGATATAACAGTCGGTTGTGTCAAGGGAAACCTACCTGTTGGTGGCCTGGAGGTGGGTTCCAAATACCCAACAACGAGTGATCAAAGCAGCCATCGACGCTGTTCACATTTTATATTATTTTCAGTCCGATACCGTATTGTTCGAGCTTAATCTCGATTTGTCTGTCAGGTCTTTTGACAGTCCGTCATGGTTTTCCGGCAACTTTATCAGGCGAAAATACCGCGATTCGTTCAGACATCTGTATCGCAAAGCTGTCGATATCGAGCGCTGCAATGAATCCGGCCCGTAATCATTTTCTCAAGATCAACATCACCAATGGTCTCGTGGGCAATTTTTGAGGAGGCGCAGTTCGGACAAATATTTTCATAGCACAAAACAACTTCTCGGCAATTCAAACACACGCGAATTTTATC
>JASFIV010000246.1:0-6805 GCA_050122475.1 Desulfobacterales bacterium
AGGGCAGATGTCATATTCTTGGCTTCAAAGCGTTTAATCTGCATCGTTTAGCTCCAATACATCTAGAGATTGTATCTCAACGTTGCTGAGGATTTCATCATATGACAGCACCGTCACGCGGGGCATAAAGCGATCCACCAGTCGCTTGACATGGAGCCGTATTTGTGACGAACACATTACCACCGGCTGATAGTCTAAAGTAGACAGTTTTTCCAGACGTGCCGCCAGGTTGTTCATCATCTGCTGGGCAATGTTGGGATCCAGTGATAAAAAGGCTCCATGCTCTGTTTGCTGCAAAGCGCCTGAAATGGCTGTTTCCAGGCTGTGGCCCAGGGTAATGGCGCCAATGTTGCCTACCGGTGTGAGGTGCATTTTGGTTATGGTGCGTGCCAGTGCATGGCGTACATGTTCGGTTAAGATGTCCAGATCCTTGGTGACAGACGCCCAATCGGCCAGGGTTTCACATATCGCCAGCAGGTCTCGAATCGGAACCTGCTCGCGCAAAAGATTTTGCAATACCCGCACAACTCCGCCCAACGGCAACAAATTGGGAACCAATTCTTCTACAACCTTGGGATGCGTTTCTTTTAGGGTATCTAATAATTGCTGGACATCCTGTCGGCCGAGCATTTCATGACAGTGCTGTTTGACAATTTCGGAAAGATGGGTCGTCAGCACTGTTGCCAGATCCACAACAGTGTATCCTTTGGTCAAAGCATGTTCTTTGACATCTTCTTTTATCCAAAGTGCCGGTAATCCGTATGTGGGTTCCTCGGTCGGAATGCCATCGATTTTTTCCTCAACCGCATTTGGATTCATTGCCAGGTAGTAGTTGGTCAACAACTCCCCTTTGGCCACTTCATTACCCTTCAGCAAGATGGAATACTCGCCGGCCTTCAGGCGCATATTATCTTGTATATGAACCGGTGCAACGATAATCCCGAGCTCGCGTGCAATCTGGCGGCGCAACGATTTGATACGATCCAGCAGTTGCCCGTCCTGCTCGATATCGACCAAAGGAATGAGTCCGTATCCCACTTCGATGGCCAATGTATCCAGGGGCGGCAATGCCTCGAACTGGTCGATCGGCAGGGCCTTTTCCTCACTTATTTGGGCCGCCTCTTCGGTTCGGGTACGCTCTTTGATTGACTGGAATATAGAATAGGCCAGTCCGCCGGCCAAAACGGCTAAAACCAGAAACGGAATGGTCGGCAGACCGGGCACCAGACCGAAACCAAGCAGCACACCCGCGGCCACAGCGATGGCTTTCGGTTGGATGAGTATTTGAGATGATATTTCTGCTCCCAGACTCGATGCCGCCCCGGCCCGGGTAACAATAACCCCGGCGGCGGTGGAGACGATCAGGGCCGGAACTTGAGTGACCAGACCGTCACCGATGGTCAGCAACGTATAATTCTGGGCGGCGTCGACAAAACTCATTTTGTTTTGGAATATACCGATCGTCAGCCCGCCGATGATGTTGATCAGCGTGATGACGATTCCGGCAACGGCATCCCCCCGAACGAACTTATTGGCACCATCCATGGCGCCGTAATATTCAGCTTCCCGGGCGATGATGTCTCGCCGTTCCCGGGCTTCCTGTTCGGTGATTAATCCCGCATTTAAATCGGCATCAATGCTCATCTGCTTGCCGGGCATACCGTCCAGCGTGAATCGCGCCGCTACTTCAGCAATTCGACCGGCGCCTTTGGTAATTACCATGAAATTAATGGCTACCAGGATCAAAAAAACGATAATGCCCACCAGATAGTTGCCCCCGACCACAAAACTGCCAAAGGATTGAATGACCTTACCCGCAGCCAGGGTGCCTTCGTTGCCGTGCAGTAAAATGATGCGGGTGGAGGCAACGTTGAGTGACAGCCGGAACAGGGTTGCCAGCAGCAAAATCGATGGAAACGACGACAAATCCAGCGGTCGTTGAACATACATACTGGCCAGCAAAATGATCAGCGAAAAGGTAATGCTAAAAGACAGCAACAGGTCCAGTAAAAAGGTCGGCAAGGGCATGACCATAAAAACCAGAATACCAACGACGGCGACAGCCATTAGCAGGTCGCTGTTTTTTGTAACCGCTGGAATGTGACCGGTGATTTGCGTATGATCTGCCAAAAAAAAATCCTTTAAAGTGTTTTCTTAATAAAACGGTCGATCCCTTTTTAGCCGGTATAGATATTAGCTTTGAATCGCCTTATCTTTGCGCCTTTGCGTAATAATATCGGTTTTCCGCTTAAGCCGTCTGATACATGCCCTTAAGGCGGTATACATATGCCAGTACCTCGGCCACAGCACGATAGAGTTCAACCGGAATAAATTCTCCGATTTCGACCATTTTATGCAGGGCCTGGGCCAATGGCTTATCCTCTACAATCGGCACCTGATGGTCGCGCGCTATTTCCTTAATTTTTTCCGCAACCAAGCCGGCACCTTTGGCAACTACCGTTGGTGCCACCATCTGCTCGGCATCAAACTTTAGCGCCACGGCCAGATGAACAGGGTTGGTAATAACCACATCCGCTTCGGGTACGGCAGCCATCATCCGGCGCGCAGCCATTTCCAGCTGTGCCTTTCGAATCCGCCCTTTGACCTTGGGATCACCTTCGGTTTGCTTGCGTTCATCTTTGACTTCCTGTTTGGTCATTTTGAGGTTTTCCTCGTGTTGCCAACGTTGGTAGACGTAGTCAAGAACGGCCAGAATAATGAGTGCCAGACACACGTAGAAGAAAATTTCGAAAGCCACTTTACCGATATAAACCAGTATGTCGACGACCTCCTGCTGCATCAAAGCCGGAAATTTTGACATTTCCTTTTTGACAACCCCAACGGCGGTCAAACCGATGATCAGGATTTTAAATAAAGATTTGACCAGTTCCACCAGGGCTTTTAAGGAAACCAGTCTCTTCAAACCCGAAATGGGATTAAATTTGTTGAGCTTGGGCCGCATGGGCTCGCTGTGCATCTCAAATCCGACCTGACCGATGTTGGCCCCCAGACCGGCAATCAAAACCGCCACAAAAAAGGGGATTAAAATGAGCAATACTTTCGAAAAAATGGCCTTTGCTAAGTCGCTCACATCGGGAGCCGCTTCAAACCGCAACGTGTCCAATTGCTGATAAATGCCGCTCACCACCTCCGACATATTCCAGAACATCCATGTTCCGGCAAAATAGAAAAAACCCATGGCGGTCAATAAAATCAGCACCGACGGTAACTCTCTGCTCTGGGCAACCTGCCCTTTGCGCCTGGCCTGCTGCCTGCGCTTTGGGGTTGCTTTCTCAGTGCGTTCCTGACCTTCGCCTTGTGGCATCGTTGACCTCGTTTACATTATTAGGAAGCGGCTTTCATCAACAAAAAAATGGTATGGCCCAGGTTACTGAACACTGTTCGCAAAAATGATGACAAATACGGCAGGCTGAAGCCGATAAATATCAACCCAACCATTATCTTTAGCGGCATGGCCACAAACAGGACGTTCATCTGGGGCACCGTGCGGGCAATCAGGCCAAAGGCAATGCTGGTGAGCATCAATACGGCGATGACCGGAGCCCCCACTTTGATGGCAATGACAAACATGTTGCCGGCTACATTCATCAACTGCTCGATTAATGAACCGCTAAGTTTGTATCCGAAAGGCACAACCAGTTCAAAGCTGTCTGCCAGCGCCTTTAGAAACCAATGATGGGCATTGAGCGTCAAAAACATCAAAAAAGCAAACAATTGAAAAAATTGGGACAGCAGTGGTACCTGCTGGCCGGCCGACGGGTCCATCACCCGGGCAATCGCCAGGCCCATCTGGTACCCGGATATCTGCCCTGCCATTTGCAGTCCGACAAAAATCAAATTAACCACCATGCCAATGCTGATGCCCAGCAGAACCTCACTGACGGCTCCTACAGCAAAGCTGCCCAGATGATCTGGTACCACAAAAGTGGTGCGGTCCAGCAGGGGGTATAAAACAATGCTGGCCGCCAGCGCCAGGCCGGCTTTGAATAAAACCGGTATACTTCTGCTTTTAAGCACCGGCATGCTCATCAAAATCGCACCGATCCGCAAAAAGATCAGAAAAAAGACTTGCAATGTTTCTAGCGGGATCGATAACGATATCATTTACGACTCTCACCTGTCGCAGACGAACACTCTGCTGACATTAGCGTATATACAAAACAATATTACTGAATAAATCGGTGGTGAAGGTCAGCATGGTTTGCATCATCCAAGGCAAAAAAAATAGTAGCGCGCCCACCACCGCCAGCATCTTTGGAATAAAGGTCAACGTCATTTCGTTGATCGAGGTGGCGGCCTGAAAAATGCTGACCAATAACCCCACCAGTAAGCCGGCCAGCAACATAGGAGCTGCCAGCAGAATAGCGGTTTTAATGGCTTCGAAAAAAAATCCGGTAAGAAATTCAGCTGTCATCAGACAAAGCTCCTCACCAAAGACCCGATCAGTAAATTCCAGCCATCAGCCAATACAAACAACATCAATTTAAAGGGCAGCGATATCATGATCGGTGGCAACATCATCATGCCCATGGACAACAAAACGCTGGCCACCACCATATCGATTATTAAAAACGGTACATACAGCAACAGTCCAATCTGAAAAGCCGTTTTGACTTCACTGATGATAAACGAAGGTATCAGCACAGAGGTGGGAATATCACCCACATCCCTGGGGCGTTGCACCCTCGCAATTTCAACAAACAATGCCAGATCCTTTTCGCGGGTCTGCTTGAACATAAACTGACGTACCGGTGCCGCAGCATTTTGCAGGGCCTGCTGCTGATCAATTTTATCGTCCAAAAACGGCTGCAACGCCTCCTGGTTGACCTGTTGCCAGACGGGCGTCATGATAAAAAATGTTAAAAACAGCGCCAGGCCGACAATGACCTGGTTGGGCGGCATTTGCATGGTTCCCAGTGCCCGGCGCAACAGCGAGAGCACAATCACACAGCGCGTAAAGGATGTCAGCATAATCAAAATGGCCGGTGCCAGGGATAGAATCGTCATCAACAAAAAGATCTGTAAGACAACGGCCATTTTCCCGGGTTCCTGGGTCTGGTCCACATCGAGACGAATAAAAGGCGGATTGTCGTTAGGCTCAGCGGCCGTAGCATCAAGTGCAACGCCCCCAATAGCGCCCACTCCGATTAGAATCGCCGTCACAACAACCAGTGCCCGGTGAAGGCGACAACACAACTTGCCGTTAAAACCCACGCTCCGCTTGACACGCGTGCCACAGAAATACCTGCCGATCGTGCAATATAGGCATAGCTGCCAGGTCATCATTCACCGTTTTTGTGTGCCGTAAAGCGGCGGGTTAATTTATTCAAATGATCGCTAAAGGAAGGCGTGATGCGCTCGCTTGTCGGACCCTGAATGGTTTCCAGAATCGAAGGGTCATCTATTTTGGTCAGCAGGCGAATCGTGTCGCCGGCAATACCAACCACCAGAATAGCCCCGGGGATTTCCACCAGTGCGATGTTTTTTTTGAGGCCGATATACTGGCTGGCCAGGACCCGGATCATTTTCCCGCCGGACGCGCCCAGATTTTTTTGCAGGACGCGCTTGCTGAAATAAAAAAAGACCCCCAGACCGGCCAGGACCAATGCCAGGGCGGCCAGCATTTTTAAGGTTGTGGTCAACATGTCCGGGGTGGCATTCATTTTAACCTCTTGATACGTTCGCTCGGGCTGATAATCTCGCTTAAACGGATACCATATTTTTCATTGACCACCACGACTTCGCCCCGGGCGACAAGCCTTTGGTTGGCAAAAATCTCCAGCGTTTCTCCAGCCAATTTGGAAAGCTCGATCACCGACCCCTGGCCCAGATGAAGCAAATCGTTAATCAACATTTTGGTCCGACCCAGCTCCACTGAAATTTCTAGCGGAATATCGAGCAAAAAATCCATTTCGTTCGATAGAGAGCGCTTTGGGGCATCATCGGATTTTGTATTCGCAGACGGTGCTGGCTGCGGCTCAGCCTCGGTTTTATCAGAATCGGTCTGATGTTTATCCAGCAACTCATCCTGCTTTTTTTCTTCTTTATCAGAATCTGGCATTGCTAGCTGTTGCCTCCATTTGAATTTATCAATTTTGCAATTTCCACCGCACGATTGCCTTTGATAATCCCCGGATAACCGAGGTATTTCGGGATCTGATCGACACTGATGGAGATGAGATCTTCAGGGCCGGCCTTGAGGTTAATAACGTCTTCGACCTGCAGGTTAATCAGTTCCCGCACCGTCTGCTGGGTTCGACCCAACTCGGCGATAATGGTCACGTAGGTGTCTTTTAATAATTCTTTTAACTGCGGGCTCCAGGTATGTTGCAGGTCTTTATCGCGCAGATACATGGGGGACAGATTTTCTTTGATCGGTTCCAGCATCCGGTAAGGCAGCGCCAGATGAAAGTTACCGGAAAATTCCTGGGCCTGTAAGCCAAAGACGACAATCAGCATAACATCGCCGGGCGGAACCAGCTGCACAAATTCGGGCTTGGTCTCGGTTTTTTTTATTTCGATTTTGATAGGATAGACCGTTGACCAGGATTCTTCAAAACGGGCCAAAAGCTCGACGGCAAACTTTTTAATCATGCGTTGTTCAATCTGGGTAAAATCGCGAACCTGAGAAGATGGCTTGCCTTCGCCGCCGAACATACAATCGATCAATGAAAAAACAAGGTTGGGTTCGATGGCCAGCAGGGCGTTACCAATCAAGGGCCTGACACCAAACAGGTTGAAGCTTGTCGGGCTCGAAAATGCGCTGATAAATTCCTGGTATTTG
>JASFIV010000247.1:0-6749 GCA_050122475.1 Desulfobacterales bacterium
ATTAAAAACTTTATAAACGGGCAACAATACCTGTTGCTAAAAATGAAAGATATCATGATGCGCCCTTACAAGCGAATTATGTTGATGCACCTGGCCATCATATTCGGCGGCGTGTTGATTATGAAGCTGGGTTCACCGGTGGCGCTGCTGTGTGTTCTGATCTTTTTAAAAATTGGTCTGGACATACGGCTTCATGTCAAGTCACACCGATCGGCAAGTGAAACGGGAACGGGGCCATTGCCCAAGCGAAAATTAGGAAAACATGATGACCCGTAAATGTCCGACCTGTGGTCGCCAGTTAGGCCCGGTAGGAGAGTGTGTGGCTTGCGGTGGACCCAAAGAAAAAAAGACCGGCTTGATTGAAGCCCTGGCAATAACCGGCATTGTGATTGTTTTGCTGGGCGCTATCGGCTTTGGCGTCAGCAAAATCGTCGGCAACCCCTTTCAGCTTTTAAACAGGCTTAAATTACGGCAAAACGATATTTATGAAGTGACCTTAGCCGCCAAAGATCTGCCCGTCTCAAGAGAACCTCAGAAAACCCTGACGCTGGATCAAATCGAACAATTAAGAGAATTATTCGAAAATCGGCAGTTTGCGACCCTTAATTCAAAAATCGAAATGGTACAGCAGGATTTTGAAGACCATTTTAATAACGAATATAAGCTTCAGGATGCATTCAGTATTTTTGCCACGACCCTGCCCTTTTATGAGGAGCTATTTGCAGCCTGGATTGAATATTCCCCCGATCACTTTGCCCCTTATCTTGCCAGGGCCCACTATTATTATACCAAAGGGTGGGAAAGCCGCGGCTATAGCTGGGCCAGAGATACGACCCAAGAGCAATTCAGGATGATGCATCAGAATTTTCAAAAAGCGTCTGATGACGCCCAAAGAGCCCGCGATATCTACCCGAGGCTGCTAACGGCCTACATCATTTTGATCGGCATCAGCAATGCCACCGGCAATGATCCTGGAGAGCAGGATTGGTCACAGGCTGGGCTTGAATTGTTTCCGCATTCCTTTCTAATTCGTTCCACATATATGAATGCCATTACGCCCCGCTGGGGAGGCAGTTACCGGCAAATGGAAAATTTTGCCAAAGAAGCCGAGGCATACGCTCAGGATAATCCCTACCTGACATGCTTATACGGATACATCTATTGCGACCAGGCCAAAGTGCTCAAGAGCCAAAAAAAATACGGTGAAGCCGCAACGCTGTATACCAAAGCCATAGCGTTCGGCGATAGCTGGTATTTTTATAACGAGCGGGCCAAGGTGTATCATCATTATCTCAAAGCGCCGGATAAGGCGCTGGCGGATGCTGATTACAGTATATATCTGCGGGCGACCAGAGAGGAAAGCTATCGCACGCGTGCCCGAATTCATTTCCAAAAAAACCATTATGATGCCGCTCTGGATGATTTACACACCGCCATTGTATTAAGCCCGGCGGACTCGTCCACTTTGAACTGGCAGGAATGGGCCGGCACCCATTTGCTCAAAAAAGGCCATAAAATCTATAAAACGGATTTAAACCAGGCCATTGACAACTATAACCTTTCGCTGATGTTTTATCCGGATAATGTCGAGGCCCATTACTGGCGGGGAGCGGCGTATTCGCGCCTGAATGAGTTGGATCTGGCGCTGGCTGATCTGGAAAAAGCAATTGAACTGGATCCGCGCCATTTTAGCGCTTATTTGATGCTGGATTATACGCTTTTTCAGAGACACGAATTGGACCGGATCGTCCAATACTGGAATCAGTTTATTGAACTGGAACCGGACCATCCCAGAGCTTATCTGGAAAGATCCGGCACCTACTATCACAAAAAGGATTTTGCAAATGCCCTCAAGGATCTGAAAAAATCGTGCGAACTGGGCAATAAAGAAGCCTGCACTCGCTACGACCAGTACAAAGATCGATGGGCTGGCTAAATTTATGTATGATGTTGCGATCATAGGCGGCGGCCCGGCCGGCGCCACCCTCGCCCGGCTTATTGGCGACCGCTACAAAGTTTTGTTAATTGAACATCGTCGGCTGGCAGACCCATCTGAAGGTTTTTCGGCGCTCAAGTGCTGCGGAGGGCTGCTGGCGCCCGATGCACAGATGATGCTGTCCAAACTGGGCTTGGGCCTGCCCAAAAGCGTTTTAGAAGATCCGCAGCTGTTTGTGGTTAAATCCATCGATATCCCGCAGGGACTGGAGCGATATTATCAACGCCACTACATCAACATGAATCGCAAAAAATTTGATGCCTGGTTGCTTTCGCTGGTTCCTGCCAATGTCGATATTCGAACCGGCTGTCGACTTCGATCCTATGCTGCCGACGAAGATGGTTTTAAACTCACCTTGGCAGAAGGTAAAAAGCGGTTCGACGAAAAAGCTAGAGTTCTCGTTGGCGCCGACGGCGCCAAATCAAAAGTCCGCGCGCAGTTTGCGGGCCGCAACGATTTCCCTGAAAAATATGTTGCCATACAGGAATGGGTTGAACGTAAAAATGATCGCCCCTATTTTACTTCCATTTTTGATATCAACATCACCGATTATTATTGCTGGACGATTCCAAAAGGTAACTACCTATTAATTGGAGCAGCCCTGCCCTACAAACAAAAGGCTGCTGAAAAATTTGCACTCTTAAAAACCAAGCTGAAAGCCTTCGGCATGCAGTTTGGTAAAACCGTATTCAGGGAAGGTACCCTGATTCTGAGGCCCCTGCGGCAAAATCAATTATCAGTCGGCCGCGAAGGTATTGCCTTGCTAGGCGAAGCCGGCGGATGGATCAGCCCCAGCTCAGCAGAAGGGCTCAGCTATGCATTCAGAAGTGCCCTGATGCTGGCAGAGGCTTTGCAGCGCTCACCCGATGGCTTTGAAAAACGGTATTATGAGACCACTCGACAACTGCGCAACAATATATTTTTAAAAAACATGAAGTCTCATTTTATATTCAAACCCCTATTGCGAAAAATTGTAATGAATAGCGGGCTTCAAAGCATAACCCTGGGGCGCCACTAAGACCTCAAACGCAACGGGAAATGAAAGAAGATAGCCGGTCGGGCTTGCAGACCTAAGCGCTACCATTTCATTTTGGCTGCACAAAAAGAAAATACTGCCGGCCCGCAAGCACGGTTGACGAAAGCATAAGAGGAGGTACCATACGATGTATCTATTGGTAAATGTTGTGGAGCGCTCCGAACAATTACCCGGGATAATGGAGCAATTTGCCAAAATTGGCATCACCGGCTCCACGGTTCTTGACAGTACCGGTATGGGTCGTGTTTTAATGAAAACCCGGGCGACATTGCCCGTGATGCAGCAGATCAACAAGGTCACCACGGATCTGGAATCCTCAAACAAGACCGTTCTGACCGTGATCAAAGAAAAAGATCGGCTGTACCAGGCCATCCAAATTGTCAAATCCTTATGCGGTGATTTGAATAAGCCCGGCAAGGGGATATTGTTTACGTTGCCACTTGATCTTGTCGAAGGCGTGTCGGAATTGGAATAAATCACTGATGACAGAATTTTTTTTATGCGCCTTTTAAACTGATGCCTCGGCCGACAGGGCTCGCTTTTCGGGAACCTGCCATACGCACGCTTTTAGGGTATTGACATTTGAATTTGTCCGGACGTATGTGTTAGTCAAAAAGAGCTAAAGTCTTCTCATTGCCATCTCCCCTCACATGTATAACGAAGATCTTTTTTATCTGAGGCGTATGTGAAATGACACAAGATGAACTCAAACACCGACTGGCGGCTATTTTAAGTGCCGATGTGGTTGGTTACAGCCGCCTGATGGCCAAAGATGAAGTCGCCACTGTACGGACGCTGGCAGCCTGGCGGGAAAAAATTTCTGTGATTATTGATGCACATGAAGGCCGCGTGGTTGATTTTGTCGGCGATAATATGCTGGCCGAGTTTCACAGTGCAATCGATGCGGTGGATGCGGCCATGGAAATTCAACAAACCCTGGCCCAGCTGAATGCGCAAATCGACACCGATCGGCAAATGAACCTGCGCATCGGCATTAACATTGGTGATGTTCTGGTAGATGGAGATCTTATCTATGGTGACGGGGTCAATATCGCCGCCCGATTGGAAAGTCTTGCTGAAACTTGCGGCATCTGCATTTCGGAAGTTGTTTACAGCCAGGTTCACAACAAACGCGAACTTGAATATGTCGATATGGGGCCTCAGGCGCTGAAAAATATTCCCGATGCGGTGCATGTGTACCGGGTGATCCCCGAAGGGCTTGAAAAACCCCCATCGACTGCAACGACCGCGACGCAGTCTGCCCAAACACCACCGCTCCCCGATAAGCCTTCGCTGGCCGTATTGCCATTTGCAAACCTCAGTGCCGACCCCAAGCAGGATTATTTCAGTGACGGGCTGACAATGGACATCATGACCGCTCTGGTCAGAATTCCCGGTCTTTTTCTGATCAGCGAAATTTCGATGTTTAGCTATAAATCTCAGATTCCTTCCATTGATGAGCTACGCACAAAACTGGGTGTCAGCCATGTTCTGGACGGAGGGGTTCGCAAAGCCGATGATCGCGTCCGGATTACCGCCCGGCTGGTCGAGACCGCCAGCGGCCGACAGATATGGGCCGAACGGTTTGATCGCAAGATTGACGACATTTTTATGGTACAGGATGAAATTACCGAACGAATCGTAACCGCCATGGACGTTCAGCTGGTGACCGGCGAAGTCAGCCGCAGTATAAGGGAAACTCTTCGCAATCCAGAGGCGCTTGAATGCTACTACCGGGGCTGGCAAGCCTTGTTTGGGTCTACCACAGAGGATATCCGCGAAGCCCAGCAGATGTTTGAAGAAACCATCCGCTTGGCGCCGGAAGCGTCTTTTGGTTATGCCATGGCGGCTTGGTCGCATTGGTGGGCGGTCGCGCAGGGATTATGCGATAACGTTTCCGATACATTGACGCGGGCTGCCGAGCGGGCCGGCAAGGCCATGGAAATGGATGACTTTACCGGACTATCACATCTGGTGATGGCGGAGATCGATCTTTTTAATCGTGATCATGAAAAAGCGCTGGCAGCTGCTGAAAAGGCGGTCATTGCCCGTCCCAGTTGTGATCTTTCGTTTGTGGCCAAAGCCAATATCCTCATATATCTGGGCCGGGCGAAAGAAGCCATCGGCATGGTTAAATTTGCCATTCGTCTGGCGCCGGTTTGCCCGCCCTTTTTTCAGGTGGTTCTGGCCTCAGCCTACTTCGGCAGCGGCCTATACGACAAAGCCATCGCTGCAGCGACAGAAGCGATCCAAGCCGATCCGAATCATCAGGCCGCTTATTTGATCCTGGCAGCCGCCAACATTGCGCTGGATCGACTGCAAGCCGCCCAAAAAGCTGCTGCAGAAGTCGAGCGAATTTCCCCGGATTTTCGACTTGAAAATTATGCGGCCACCCAGCCATATAAGGATCCGCTAACGCTGAAACAGATTATCGCAAACCTGCAAAAGGCGGGATTAAGGTGATAGCGCTCTGAATGCAGTCAAATGCTGCGGCGCCGGGCTGGATTCAGATGTTGGATTTTTTCAAACGCCGATAGGTTGTCACCATACGGATGATGAAACCCACCATCAGGGCCCCACTGAACAGAATCATAAAATTGGATGCGAAAAAAGTAAAGATAAAATAAGACGGATTATCCAGATGGTAGGCCGAGATCAGCAGCTGGATGCCAAAAACCAGATAAAAGCCGGCGATGACAATCAAGACAATCTGGCGGATCCACCAGTAGGTACTGACAGCCAGTGGCTGTTTTTCATTCTCATTTTCTGAGTCACCCATAGGTTGTTAATTTATCATGAAATCTGGAAGTGTCAATATTTCAAGCGCAAGATGGATTCTGTGAATTTGGCCGGCCCAGGGCAAAACAACTTGACGTTTCCCATCGGGACCTTAGTTTATTGGAGCCGCAGATAATGGATCGGCGGCCGGAGGTTGTACCGCTTGTCCTAATAATGTTCCGAAAAAAGGATAGCGGCATAAGTGTTGTAAAAAAAAACGTTCCACAACCGGGACGTTTTTTTGACAACCACTTTAAAACGGTAATGCCATATTATTAATCTCCGTTGTCTGTTAATACAGGGCGGCCTTCCGTTTGTGAGGCCGCCCTCTTTTGTGGTACGCTCTATCAACAGGTTAACCCCTCAGGTGTTTGTCCGTGCCATTCATCAAGAACAACTTGACTTGTCGCTGAATTTATCTGATACCTGCAATGCCCCGTAGCCGATGCTGTGTTCGGCCGGCAGTTCCATTAAGCCTTAAACCCTGTTGCGGAATTTGCATTATATTTGAATTTACCCTATGCCAACAGTCGCCAGGGCCGGAATTTTAACTGGCGACCTTATCTGCTGCTGGCCATTGCGCCGTTGTGCTGGGCCGGTAACATCGTTTTAGCCCGCGGCGTCATTGATATCATTGCGCCTGTGACGCTTGCGTTTTGGCGCTGGACGATCGCATCTTTGCTGCTGTGGCCGTTTGCATACCGGTATGCCAGACAGGACTGGCCGCTTTTCACCCGGCAATGGAAGATCATGTTGTTTCTGTCTTTGGTGGGTATTTCCGGCTTTAACACATTGCTGTACACGGCGGTGCGCACGACCACCGCCATCAACGGCGCCTTGATCCAAACCACCATGCCGGCGGTTATTATTCTGGTCTCTCTGGCCGCTTTTAAAGAGAAGGTCAGCCGGCTGCAAAGTCTGGGTGTCGGTTTGTGCATA
>JASFIV010000248.1:0-6736 GCA_050122475.1 Desulfobacterales bacterium
CGGTGGGATTAAACAGAAAATACCATAAGACCGCTGCCGCAACCGGTGCGACCGCATAGGGCCAGATGATAAATGTTTTGTAAGTGGTGGCCCCGCGAATGGCACGATCGGCCATCGCCGCCAAAAATAGGGCTGTCGACATGGCAATGATCGCCACCGAAAAACTAAAAATCATGGTAACCTTAATCGAATTTAGATAGATGGTATCGGTGAAGATATATTTAAAGTTATCCAGGCCGACAAAGACTGTCTTGAGACCGAAAGGGTCCTCCCGTTGAACCGATTGATAAAGGGCCATGAAAGCGGGCCATATGAAAAAAACCAGGGTAATGATGATTTGCGGAGCAACCAGAAGATACGGCAGGACTCGGTTTTTAAAGATGACTCTTTTTTCCATGAAAAACTTTGCCCGGTGTAAAAATTGGGCAGGACCCATTCCGATACGGGATGGGTCCTGCGTCATGGCTTGTGTTTAGAACCGCAACTTTCGATGCATTGAAGCGCTTTGTTGCCGGTTCTTCTACTTGTAGGCTTTTTCGAACTGGCGCAATAGCTTATTGCCTTTACCCACAGCGTCGTTCAGGCCCTGCTCTGCAGTTTGCTTTTCGGCAAAAATAGCCTCCAGGGTGTCATACATAATGGCGCGCATCTGCACAAAATTACCAAAACGCAGCCCTTTGGAATTTTCGGTTGGATTGTTCAGGGTCATCTGTATCAAGGCGGTTTCGGTGCCCGGATTCTTTTCGTAAAAACCCTGTTTTTTGGTCAGCTCGTAAGCTGCATAGGTAATTGGCAGATACCCTGTAAATTGATGCCAATCGGCCTGCACTTCCGCACTGGAAATATAATTAAAGAATGAGGCCACACCTTTGTATTCCTCAGCAGAATGCCCCTGCATAACCCACAGACTGGCGCCGCCGATGATGGTATTCTGCGGAGCGCCGCCGGCATCCGGCCAGTACGGCAGCATGCTGGTACGGAAGGGGAATTTGCAGGTCTTTTTAAATCCGGCGTATCCGGCTGATGATTCCGTATACATGGCCACCTGTTCCGAAGAAAACAAGGCGTTGCCCTTGTTGCGCCGCCCGCCGTAAACAAAGATTTTTTCTTTCTGCCAGTCGGCCAATTTCTGAATATGTTTGGAATGCAACGGGCTGTTAAAAACGAACTGCGTATCCATTCCACCAAAGCCATTCGCTTTGGTCCCGATGGGCACATTATGCCAGGCGCTGAAGTTTTCCACATGGATCCAGGAGATCCAGGCGGTGGAGAATCCACCGGGGTATCCCGCGGCCACCAGTTTCTTTGAATATTCGGCCACCTCGGGCCATGTCTTGGGCGGCTTGTTCGGATCCAGGCCTGCTTTCTTAAAGGCCTCCAGGTTGTAATACAGAACCGGCGTTGAGCTGTTAAAGGGCATTGACAGCATTTTGCCGTCCGGCGCGGTGTAGTAGCCGGTCACGGTCGACAGATAGGCTTTGGGATCAAAGGGCAGCCCCGATTCGGCCATGACTTCGTGAACCGGTTTAATGGCGCCCTTGGCGGCCATCATGCTGGCGGTTCCGACTTCAAAAACCTGCAAAATGTGGGGCGGGTTTTTGGAGCGAAAGGCGGCAATCCCGGCGTTCATGGTGTCGGTGTAATTGCCTTTGTAGGTTGCCACCACCTTATACTGACTCTGGCTGGCATTATAATTGGCCACGATTTCCTGGACCTTTTCCCCCAGCCGACCGCCATGAGCAAACCACCAGTTGATGGTGATTGGCTCTGCTAGGACAGTTGCCGGAAAAACCACCAGCGCTATCATGGCGCCGATGAAGATGACTTTGCGCAAATGAATCATATGGTCCTCCTTTCTGAAATGAAAGTTAACGGTGCGGTTGACAATGATAACGGATTGAAATCCTTCCCCCACAGAAGGAAAACAATTTTAGATTAAAAACTCAGAAAAAAGGAAAGCCCAAATAAACTTGATAAAATTGAATCTCAACTATTGGCTGCCCTGATGCGAATTATTTTTTGGCAAACATCCGAAATTCAATTTGATTGAACAAAAGCAAGCGCGACTGCAAACATGTTCGACATTTATCGGGTTGTACAGGAAAGTGAGATTGTTTGTTCTGTAAGCCTCAGCAATATGACAGCCATTTATAATAAACAGATAATGCAAGGCATAGTCAAGAAAATCCTTTATAGTGGTTGTTAAAAAAACGTTTTGGTATGTAACGTTTTTTTCTACAACCACTTATACCGCAATTCCGTCATTCGGAAAAATATTATGGAAAGCGGTGTAAATAGTTGCTTACGGGCCTAAAGGTACCCGTATTCCGGATTCTCATCCAACGAAACCATCATATAATTTATTGAATTCGTGCGGTATTTAATGTAACGGGTATTTTGCGACAATTCTAAATGACCACCGGGCATCTGACCGTTTAAAAAGAAAGAGCGCTTCAATTCATTCTGCCCATAGGGCCATGTCCTTTTTTTAACCATTGCTGAAGCCGCAGCGGGGAGTTTATAAATGAAGCGATTATCACCGATAATTTATCGTGTATTGACAATAGCGACGCTGGGCAGCGTATTTCTCCTGCTGACACTATCCTGCCAGTTGGCCCCCAACGGACCGGCGCCTGAAACCGCTGCTGAGCTTGAAAAAGACGTTTATGTGATCGGGCACCGTGGCGCTGCCGGGCTGATGCCTGAAAACACGCTGGCGGCCTTTGCCCGGGCATGTGAGCTTGGCGTTGATGCGGTGGAATTGGATGTGCTTGTCTCGGCGGACGGTGAGGTGGTCGTATACCATGATTTCCATTTAAAGCCGGAACTGACCCGCAAGCCGGATGGTCTGTGGCTGAATCCGGATATGCCGCCGGCGATCAGGGATTTGCAACTGACTGATCTGAAGGCCTATGATGTCGGCCGTCTAAAACCCGGCAGCCGCTATTCCCGGCGCTACCCCGAGCAGCAAGCCGCAGATGGTGAGCGTATTCCGACATTACGTGAGGTCATCCGGTTGCACCAAAAACAATGTGACCCGGCGTCTCAGCTCTGGGTTGAGATTAAAACAACGCCTGAAAAACCCGGTCTGACGTCCGCACCGGAAGCTGTCAGTGAGAAAGTGGTCTCGATATTGCGTAACGAAGGGGTCTCAGATCGCGCCCGCATCCTTTCATTTGACTGGCGTAATCTGGTGCACGTGCAAAAAATTGCCCCCGACATTCCAACCGTTTATCTTTCCCTTGAAGGGGTGCGCTTAAACAATATCAAGCCCGGCCGACCCGGGGCATCCCCCTGGTTGGCCGGGCTGGATATCGATGACTTTTCCGGATCCATCCCGCATGCGATTCAGGCAGCCGGCGGGCGCTACTGGGCCGCCTATTACAAACATGTGACAGCCGCCAATATCCAAACGGCCCATCAGCTGGGCATCCAGGTATTCGTGTGGACTCCCGACGATCCGTCGGATATGAGGCGCCTGATTGAAATAGGCGTGGATGGTATTATTACCAATCGCCCCGACCGTTTGAGATCCGTTCTGGAAGCGTTTTCCTCGAATTAACCTTACAATCAAAAAGCCTTGGTTAATAGATGGGTTGGGGAGTTTCTCATACAAACTCTTACATGGTGCGCAATGAATGATCTCTCGCAAATACCGCGCACTGTTTGAGGGCATTAGGGATCGTTGCAAAAAAACAGGGATCGGCAGGGTGTTGCAGATCCCTTAAAAGTGCGAGCTTTCATTTAATCTATTATTATACCTTTTTACTGTTTTTTAGCTACGAGCCCTTATGCACGAGTTTGCGCGGATTTCGCGGGTGATTATTCATGGAGCAGCTCAATCAAAAAAATCCCCTAGCCCTTAATCTGAATCTTGCACGGGTCAGGTCAAAATCATACACTTCTGCGGATTGAAATACAGGAAAATCTCCTGGCCTTCATCCTGGACCAGATGATGCGGTGCCTGGACCCGGATCATGGTATCGTTGACGCTCACAAAAAAGAATAGAAAATTCCCCAGATAGGCTTTGTGGACAATCTTGCCCTTGAACACGTTTTCGGAGGCTTGCGGCGGTTCGATAGATACTTCCACATCCTCCGGCCGTATCGATGCATATACACTAGCGCCGGTTGTTGCAGACGTGCTGTCGGGTAGGGTACACACCATTTTGTCGCTAAATTCGGTGCGCACCGCAACCGCATCCTGGCCATCCAAAACGGCAACGATCTCGCCGGACATAAAGTTCATGGTGCCGATGAAATCGGCAACAAAGCGATTGGCCGGTTTTTTATAGATGTCCCGGGGATTGCCGATCTGGACGACGTTACCCGAATCCATGACGGCAATACGATCTGAAATGACCATGGCTTCGGCCTGGTCGTGGGTGACATAAACCGCGGTGATGCCCATGCGCCGGACCAGGCTTTTGATTTCAAATCTTAGTTCTTCTCTGAGCTTGGCGTCCAGGTTGCTCAGGGGTTCATCCAAGAGCAATACTTTGGGATTGGTCACCAGCGCGCGTGCAAGCGCCACCCGCTGCTGCTGGCCGCCGCTCAACTGGGCCGGATATCTGTCTTCCAGGCCGGCCAACCCCACCAGTTCCAGAACCTGCTGTGCCTGTTCACGGATTTTGGGCTTGGAGATTTTCTGAAGTTTCAAACCGTAAACAATATTGCTGAAGACCTTCATATGCGGCCAGACGGCATAGTTTTGAAACACCATGCCGATGCCCCTTTTGGATGATGGGACAAATCCCTGTGAAAGCATGGGCTGGCCATCGATGATGATATCGCCCTCTTCCGGTTTTTCCAATCCGGCAACGCAGCGCAAGGTGGTTGTTTTGCCGCATCCGCTGGGCCCCAGCAACGTCAGTATTTCGCCTTTGTCAATTTCAAGCTGGATCCGATTGACGGCGATCACATCCTTAAAGCGCTTCAGCAGATTCTGGATCTCGATAAATGCCATCGTTCTTTACTCCTAGTTCGTTCTCAGAAATCAGAGGTCAGAGGACAGATGACAGATGAAAACTACTGCAATATGATGCAGCCTAATTGCCCTCTGCCATCTGTTTTCTGTCGTCTGTCTTCTGATATCTGACCTCTGTCATCTGACTCTTTTACTGTTCCCCTGCCCCCCAGGCGGCCTTGAGAACACCACCGCCGATTTTGGATATGATCAGCAGCAGGATAAAGGTGATCACAATCATCAAAAAGGCCATGGCTGCGGCAATGCCGAACTCCATGCCACGGTGCCAGTTTAAAAAGATGCCAATGGGCAGTGTTTCCCACCCGCCGCGATATAGGAATATGGCCGTGGAAATCTCCTGAAAGGCCATGATGAAAAACATCACGACACCGACAAGTACACCTTTGAGCAACAGCGGCAGAGATATATTAAAAAATGTCCGAATCTTGCTTGCGCCCGACACCTCAGAGGCCTCCTCGAGTGAGGTATCCAGCTGCAGGTAGGAGGAATGCGCCATCCGTAAAAAATAGGGCAGCCGCCTTGAAAACAGGGCCAACGACATGATGATCCAATGGGTCGCCAGAGGGATTCCTTTCCAGAATGCCAGAAGGTAGCTGACACCGATGGCGATCCCCGGAAACGCCAACATCAACGTAATCACAAAGTCGAGGGCATTCCTGCCCGGCACGCGGGTCCGCACAATCAGATACGCGGCAGGAAGCCCGAAGGCGATCCCGAAAATCAGGGCGATCCCGCTGAAGACAAAGGAATTTTTAATCAGGCCCGGGCTTTCCAGCAGGATGAGCTTGAAATTTTCAAGGGTCCAGTAGGTCGGGAAGGCTTCAAAAACCCATCTTCTGGAAAAAGCAGCCAGCCCCAGCACGATTGGAATCAGCAGTACGAGAATGGCGATTAACACCATGTACACATAGGCGCCTGTTTTCACCAGCCGACTCGGCTCGATGACACGGCCCTCAGAGGTGGTCCCTTTAGAAAGACCGGTATACTTTCGGCGCTCAACCCACCAGCGGGCCAGTAAAAAGAGGCTGATACAAATAACAGCCGAGACAACCACCGCCACGATACCCATATATTTGCGGTGCACATCGGTAAAGTGATAGGCGATATTGATATAGGATACCGAAGGCAAATAATCCACCTGCCCCAGAATCAAAGGCGTCAACCAGTCGGTAAAGGGCCACAGGAAAACGAGAACGGCGCCCGCCATGTAGCTGGGTGTGCACAACGGTAAGGTGATTGTGAAAAAGCGCCGAAAACCGCTGGCGCCCTCGACTTCCGCTGCTTCCTCAAAAGAGGGATCGATGTTGGTAAATCCGGCAGAAAGGCCCAGAACAATAAAGGGCAGCATGTGCAGAGCCTGAATGAACACCAGCCCGTGGCGCCCGTAGATAAAATTGATAGGCTCGTCGATCAACCCGTAATCCATCAGCAGCAGATTTATGGTTCCATATTTGCCGAAAAAGATAATGAATGCAAACACACCGGCAAAGGCGGGCAGAACAATCGGCAACAGAATCAGGGCCGTGAAAATCGTCTTGCCCCTGTGGCGGTATCGCGCCAGGATGTATGCCAGGGGGACGCCGAACACGGTGGTCGTCACCAGCAGCAGCGTGCTCAGCAGCAGGGTATTACCAAAGGTTTTAAGGTAGTACGTATCTTTGAAGAATTCGATATAATTGTTGATGCCCCAACCGCCGGTAGCGGAGATTTTAAAGCTTTCCACCACCAGGTATGACAGCGGATAAAGCA
>JASFIV010000249.1:0-6719 GCA_050122475.1 Desulfobacterales bacterium
AATCTCTGAATGAAGGCGACCAGGTGACGTTTGATATCGAGGAAGGCCAGAAAGGGCCGGCCGCGGTAAATGTCACTGTAGTTTAATTGCATTTCCAAGTGAGTTGAGGGCGTTTCCTCAATTGTTGATGAAACGCCCTTTTTTTATGACGCTTCGGCGATTACCGCGCTTTTTTCAAAATATCTACCGGACCTGCAATGCGGGCCGCTACCGGATTCAGCTGCTTTTTGCGCCTGCGAATAAATTATAAAGCCAACCGAAAATAAAAGTTACGACGGCGGCATCAAACATTGCATAAAGGCTGCCGACGATTGCATCACCGAAAGTGCCCGCTGCCGCGAAACCCGGATAGATTGAGGCCAGCACCGTTAAAAATGCTTTGCCATATCCCGGCCAGATCGTATTGGCCATCCCCACAATCAAAACCGAACCGCCCCACACAATGGCCATGGAAATCGTCAATGCCTTTAAATTAAGCTTCATTATATGCCTCCTTTGAAATAAATTCCAAATACTTATGGTACTATCTGTTCATTTTAGCTTCTGTACAGTTTGGCCCGCAACCGGTATCATACTGTGTATTCGCATAAATATGAAGGCCCCTACCACTCAATATAAGCGGTAGGGGCCTCAATTCAATCTTCCCTTATTTGTTTACCTCGTTCTTTACAACAAATTTTGATGCTCAAAAAGTATGGCGTCTTTCATGATTCGTCGCGTATCGCCGCACGCACTTTTGCGAGCACATCTTCTGGAATCTCTTTCATGTCGTGCGCTGTAGCAGCGTGTTCAGCGGCTTGCTTCAAAATTTCTTCCTCTGTATCGGCTTTGGCCACAAAAGCACAGTCCATACCGATATCATTGCATCTTAGTATTTTTGCCATCATGCACCTCCATTTTAATTTTTTACCGGTAAAAATTGTTTTTTCTGTTGGACGGTCGTATAACCATTGGCGTGCTCCACCTTAGGGCAGATCAGATATGACGTCGCGATATTCTTCCTCTGTAAAGGCCGGAAGCGTTTCGGTGGTTACCGCGCCTCCTGCTGTTGTGGTCAGAATCAGTTTCGTGGCGGTTTCAATGTTAGGTGCATCCACAATGATCATGATATCATAGCGCCCCATTGTCAGGTAAAACCCGTCAAGCGTGACGCCCAGCGATTCACAGAGCTGTTTGAATGCGTCAAGACGGCTAGGACTTTCTTTGATGTTTTCAATACCTTTGCCTGTATATCTGACTAATGAAATATATTTGGCCATCGTATTGCCTCCTTCATGGATTTTTGCGGGCAAGTATAATGCCCGATGGTTTGCCTGCTCCCGCCTGAATCGACAATGCCATGCGGGAGCTGGACATGCACAGTTTTAAAGGGTTTTCCATTTTACCTGATGGTTAGATTAACAATTGTATTGAAATCAGCGGTTATCCCAAGGAGACAAAGAGACAGGAGATTCCAATTTAATCAACAGAGGAACTGGCTAGAATGAAAATAGAAAGATTTGGCAATGCAAATGAGTTTTAGATGTGTAAGCGCTTCAAGGGAGCATGTTGTCATTTTTGAATAGCTCCAAATTCAAATAAATGTCAAGAAATTTGTATTTGATTACCGCCGGTTTTGCGTGTTCCTATCAGGCGGCAGGAGACCCCAATTCTATATTCTATACGTCGATCAGGTCTGATTTTATTTCCGTGAGCAACAGTTAGCCTGTAAAAGGTATTTTCCTGCTTGCATTACGCGCCCGGCCAATTTAGAATGAGGCAGATATGATCGCACAAATGAAAGGATGGATTGATGAAAGCGCCGCTTGATATAGGGTTGATCATAATCCTCTCGCTATTCGTATTTTCTGCCACCGGTGTGGCAGGCGAGGTAAAATTCGCTGATTGGGTGGGAATCGAAGAGCCCGATCCGGAAACAAACGGGAATCGAAAAAGAATCGGCACCTTTGCCGGCGGTGGCAACAACTCCTTATGGTTGGCAGCGTCAGCTTCCGGCAGCGACCGAGTAGAGTTGACCATTATGTCGGATCGTACGATTGTATCTGATTATTTTTCATACCGCATCGACAGGGTTGACACTCTGGCCCTTCGCTCGGGTGTAAAGGGTTGCGACAACAACTGCCTGACCGATGAGGTGGAAAAAAACGACGAGCTCATCCGAACCATGCGACGCGGGCTGCGCATTAAGGTTGAATTCGATGCTGCGCCGGATATCACCCAACAACCCACCTTTTCCCTGCGGGGGTTTAGCAGAGCCTATCAATGGCTGCTTGCCGATTAAATTTTCAGAAGGATAGTCCTTCCAGAAATTCGATTACGGCATCATTGAACTGCCGGGGCTGTTCAATCAAAAACAGATGCCCGCCGCCACCAATGGAGATCATTTGTGCATCGGGGATTCTTTCGGCCAATACCGTCGCGTTTTGCGGCGGAATCAGCACATCTTCAGCGCCGGTGATGGCAAGGGTTGGTGAAGAGATCTTCGGTAGACGGTTACAGGCATCATGTTGCGTGACGGCGGCCCACTGCTTGGCAAGCATTTTCTGCGAAGCGGGGTATCGCTGCGAAACCTCGGTGTAGCGCTGAATAACCTCCGGTTTTTTCTCAAAGGTCTGCTTCGCAAACAGACAACCGGCAGCTTCTATTTTGGCCTCATCTGTGCCCAGTCGAATCATTTCGCTGAAAAGCCTGGTGGTTTCCGGTTCGGCTTTAATACGCAGCGAGATGCCGCAATCGGTTGCTACCAGAATAAGCCCCGCTATTTTTTGCGGGTAGTTGAATGCCATTTCCTGAGCGATCATGCCGCCCATGGAATAGCCCAGTACGTGTGCCTTTTTAATGCCCACAGCATCCATCAGGGCGATTGTATCTGCAGCCATATCTCCAATGGAGAAGGGCCCGCCGGGATCCGACGAACGGGCGATGCCGCGATTATCAAAAAGCAGCAATTTAAATTCTTGAGATAAAGCGGGCGCCTGCTCATACCAGTGGTCCGCATTACTGCCCACCCCTCTGATCATCACCAGGGGGTGGCCCCGCCCGATAATTTCATAATACAGGCTGTGGTTTCCGATCTTTGCAACAGGCATTTCAAATCCTTTGGGTGCGCGTGTATTTACGGTTTCCGAAAGTGTCAATATGAACGAGGGCAATAATTGAATGGGCCTCTCGCAAAGACGCAAAGACGCCAAGAGATTATTAAGTTTTGTTTTTTTTCTTTGCGCCTTAGCGGCTTTGCGTGAGAAATAATTTTATAAGAGGAAATCCCTTATTTTTGCTTTCTCAATTTCGCTCCTAATGCTTTTATTTCATCCAGATGCAATTTGATAATCGGTGATATTTCAGGCGGTTGCCAATCGGTATGTTTGGGCTCTTCGGGCCAGGTGAACGGCAGATTAAACACTTGCCCGGGCTCTTTTGCTTTTTCAAAGACCGACAGGGCGGCCAAAAGCACCTCCCTTTGACCCTCTCGATCGTTTACCTGTCCCACCGGGCGGCCATAAGGGTGTTCGATTGCGGCCACGCGCGGAATACCCACTTCCCTGTGAAACTCGGGCGTCATCGTCAAGGTTACGGTAGCAAATCCCTGCGCTTCCAGATAATGTGCGACCTGTCCCACGGACCGGCAGCAGTACGGTCAGGCCGGTGTGAGCAAAACGGCCTCCACATTCTCCTGGCGCATCTGAGCGGCCATCCGGGGAGCACTTTCAGACAACAATGCGGTGGAATCCATCTGGAAACCGTAAAAGGAGTAACAGGTGGGTGCCAGGCTGCCGATGACCCCCTCTGTTTCAAACTCGGCCAATCGCGACAACGGCAGCATCACATTGATGTCCTCCTTGATATAGCCGGTATTGATGTGCAGGTGGCTGACCTCGATATCGCTCTCAGTTGCTGTGCTTGGAATCTTGCGAAAGCTGGGGTCCCCCCAGGCTGGCTCTCTTTTTTCGCGCTCCAGATCAAACGGCGGATCGGATTTCATGCTTATGCCGGCGGTGGTGACGAGCGTGAAAGTGGCCTCTTTTATTGGCTTGCCAAGCGGGGTCCAGGGAATCTCACCGCTATACGGCTGATCTGGAATGTCTTTGCCAATCCAGGCACTTAAAGACGGGGGCATAAAACGAAAACCATCTACTATTTTTCCAGTGTCGGACATTTTTGGTTTCTCCTTTTTTGTAAATCCTGTTTTACGCTTGGGTGATTTGTAAAACATCATAGGGTTCAAAGGTTCAACGTTCACAGGTTCAAGGTTGAAATGCAGCAGAAATTGAAAGATTGAACCGTTGAATCCAGAACCCTTGAACCTCTGAACCCGGAACCTTTGAACCTTGAAATACCCCTATCGTAAATTGGGCTAAAATACAAACAAAGTCCGGCTAAGTTTCATAATCAAATACCTGTGAATCACTCTATTAAATTCAGCTTTCGTGTAATTTGCGAATAGTTTTTTCTCAGGCAGAGCCCACAGAGATCACAGAGACGTCAAATCTTTTTGTTGTTTAATCGTCTGTGTACGTCCGTGTGTGGCTTGCCGCAGCGTAGTTCGATAGAGCGAAGACGGGTCTGTGGCCAATTTAAATTCCACAATCCGAAATCCACAATCCGCAACCGAGCGACCCAGAACCCATTTAATAGGGATATTCGCCCGTTCGTTTGGCCGTCGAGGGATGCGGTGCATCTGAACAAATGCCGATGCTGTTAATCTTGCCGCATTCCAGTTTCAGCAAGGCCAGCGCCCTGACATTGTTGCGATCGCCACGGGCCAGGACCACACAGGGTTCGGGATCATTGGGCGCCAGCGGGTAAGGCTTGGTCTCACCCAGTTCGGCAAATATCCGCTCTTGCGGCGATCTACGGATCGATTCCATCTCATTGTTCAAGTGAGCCATCACCGCGTTTTTACCGGTCATGTCGGTTAGCGCCTGTTGCGACCAGAAGATGATGTCTTTGGCGATATATGGTTCGAGCAAAGATGCATCCAGGTTGTTCCAGGCCTTTGCCAGAATAATTGCGGCTTCCCGTTGTCCAAATTTTTGACAATCCATCTTTCCTCCATCGCTAAAAAATTATTTAATTTTATTGGGATGATAATACTGGTCACTGCGGCAATGAGCAGGCCGATGATTAACCCTGTACCCGCGGCTGCCAGGTAGCCCCAGATCATGCCCATGACCGCTAGATAGGGTAATGCCCAGATTGTGTTTTTGAACTTGGTTAAGACAGCGCTCGGCATCAAATTATTGTGGATTTGCATGTTGTTTCCTTTCAGGGCTGTTAGGCGTTGATTTGATATTCAAACTGATCAAACGATATCACCTGGGTTTGTCAGATACGGACAAAAGAGATTGGAATTTATGTCGGCCGGCGGTTTTTTTAGCAATGATTGGATTTGTACCCGGTGCTTTGATTGTTTTTGATTGGGATTGACAAGAATCCTATGATAGGATTAAGTGAGCGGACACCAATATTGTCCTCAGCCCGATATAGTGCCCAGCTCAATTGCTCATCAGATGGGATCCCAAGGAGCCGAACATGCCGATTGATGAAAACGAATACATCAAGCAGACACTGGAAAGATATACGAATTGCAGCATGGAGGAGATCTGCGATCACATCCTGATTACGAATTTTAAAAAATATATCATGCGCTTCAAAGAAAAGACCAAAGGGGCATATTCCGAAGGCAATTTCGGGCTCGTCAACGCCAAAGATATTAACTGCAGTATGATCGATTTCGGCATCGGCTCACCGCAGGCCGCCCTGGTGATCAACTGTCTGGCTTATTTGCCGAATCTAAAAACCGTTATCCTGGTGGGTATGTGCGGCGGAATCGACGAAGTGCTTAAAGAGGGTGATTTTATCGTTCCTTCGGCGGCTATCCGGGGTGAGGGGACCAGCAATCATTATCTGCCAAAAGGGTTCCCGGCTATACCGGCTTCTTCAGTCAACCTCTATTGCATTGGCGCGGTTCGGCATAGCGGGCGGCTGCCGCGCTGCGGAATTGTCTACACCACCGATCGGCGCCTGTGGGAGTTTGACGAACAATTTGTCGATTATTTGCGCAATCAGCGGATCCTGGGTATCGATATGGAGCTGGCGACGCTGTTTTCGGTGGCCTACCGTTATGCCGTCCCGATCGGTGCCATTATGCTGGTTTCAGATATGCCGTTGCAGATAGATGGGGTAAAGGACAAGAAAAAGCAGGGTCGGATTTTTTCAAAATACACGTCAACACATTTGGATTTAGCCCTGGATGCCGTGAAAAATATGGAAGCCCATTGGGACGAGGTCAAAAGACGGCTGACCAGTGAGTGGTAGCCCCTGCTGCTGGGCGTTTTGATAGTGAAAACCCGATTAAAATTTCTGTTCCTGGAACCTTTTTTTGGCGGATCCCATCGCGAGTTCGCCCGGGGGCTGGTTGCTCATTCCCGGCACCAGATTGAGCTGGTAACGCTGCCGGCTCGCTTCTGGAAGTGGCGCATGCGCGGTGCGGCACTTTATTTTATCAAAAAAATTCCTTCCCTTAAAAGCTATGACGGCTTGCTGACCACAGGCCTGATGAGCTTATCGGATTTCAAGGCACTTTCAAAAGACGCCTGCCCACCGACCCTGACCTATTTTCACGAAACCCAGCTCACCTATCCGCTGGCTCCCGGCGAGCACATGGATTTTCAGTTCGGCTTTACCGATATGACCACCGCCCTGGCGGCCGATCGGAT
>JASFIV010000250.1:0-6707 GCA_050122475.1 Desulfobacterales bacterium
CCATTGCACCCAGCCGCTCTACAAGTGAGGCATCATCGGTTCCTCTGAAACCATCCCGTTTGGCGGCAGCATGGGCTTTTTTGATCAGTTTCATTTGAAACGCCTGGGGTGTTTGGGCCAGCCACAAGGTATCGCGCGTCCGGGTTTGAACGATTTGATTTTTGGCATTGACCTGTTTAACCGTATCGAATACCGGTAAGCCCAGAATACAGGCGCCTTGTTTGCGAGCACCTTCGATACAGGTCAGCAGATGTTCCTGTCGCACAAACGGGCGCACCCCATCATGGATCAAAACAATGCCATTGTCGTCTTTTATCGCTTGGAGGCCGTTGTAGACTGAATCCTGACGGTGGTCTCCGCCACTAATAAGTTCGATCTTCTTATTCGCACTGGCGGCGGACAAAATAGTGTGGCGACAAGATTCAAGATCTTTTACCGGCAGGGCCACAATAATTCGATCGATGGAATCACAGCGGTCAAATGCCATCAAGGTGTGCGCTAATATCGGCTTGCCCTCGAGCTCTTTATATTGCTTGCGCTTTGAATCCTGCATGCGCAAGCCCTTCCCCGCCGCCACGATTATTGCGTATACCATAGTTCGTTATTAGGTATTGGTTATTCGTTATTGGTTATTGAACAAAAGTCCCATTAAAGAGATTTATTAAATTTTTCATATTGGAAATACCACAGTCGGTCAGATGCTTTGTCGAGCCATGCTGACATGCAGCATTTTTCTTTATACGTAGAAGCACTATTTTTTAGGAATAACGAATACATGATTCTCATTACCCAACGAATACCTAATACCTGATAACGAATACCTACTTCAAGTAGCTTAACGCTTCTGGTAACGGCACCCCTTTGCCCATGGTGTCCTCACCGTAATTTACGCTGGCAAGGATTTCGATATCCTTTAGGGTGCGCACATCCCCTTCAAAAACGACCTGGTCGAGTTTTTCTTTTTGAATCTTTCCGCCGGCCCATTGAAGATCAAGAACACTGCTGGCATCGAATCGATCCGATCCGACGCAAAGTTCCACCTGTCCGCCATAATGCTGAACGATTTTGGCGACCAGCAGACAGGGCCGACTATGAAATCCGAGTTTAACCGGAACCCCCACCTTGATGGACGAACGCTCGATATTGACATTGAGAATTTTCTGGGCCAATTCGATGCCGCTGGTTGAAAAATGGCAGGCGTAAAATAAGCCATAGTTTATCGTGCGATCCAGTAAGGTTTTGGGGTTAACCAATTTGGACAAACGCACCTGCACTTTTTTGTACGTCTTTTTATATCCGGCCTCATGCAGATGGCGCTCATAAAAATGAAGCAGTCGACCCACCATTTGAAGAAGATGTAATACGACCGAAAAATACCCCCGTAGCTGTTTGAGCTCTCGATTGCCGAATCTGAACCCACCGTGAATAACGTAAGTGTCAAATGAGGATTGCAGATTGTGCACCAGCATTTCATAGCGCCTGATTTCAACCTCGTTGACCTTCTCAGGTACCAGAGTCAAGATTTCCTTGTATGGATAGGGGTCATAAAACTTGAGCTGATCAAAACTTTTGGCAATATTTAGAAATTCGCTTGAGATTTTAACAATATTTTTTTTCTGCTGATCTTTATCTGTATCATCAATATCATAGTCAAGCATTCGACTGGTGACCACACTCGGAAAATCAGCTGCTGTATATGCAGTTGCCGGCATTTGGATTTTCAGAGCCTGGGCTTCTTTCAAAATGACCGGCGCCATTTTCATCAAAGCCTTGTCTAAAAAATCAAGTGTTGTTTCACCTTGCTCGGAGAAATCGCCAACATCCGCCAGATCATAAAACACAAGACGATTGGATATATGCTTTTGGAAATTTGCCGCCAGACTCAGATGACGAACGGCAGCGGTCAATTCCCGGTAGAAATACCAGTTGGTGTTATTTTTAGCGCCATGGAAATCTAAAAAATCCTCTAGCAGCATGGAGGACGAGATAAGGGTTGAATATAGTTTTTGCGTAAAGATGGTCGTGGGTTGGTCAACATCTGAAATGTAAACACAGCATTTTAAATAATCATTTGAAAAAATGCGTACTTTTTCGACAAATGAGTCCTCAACTGCTGACACTGCTGATGCGGTTTTTTTCATCGATGGTTGCTATTTCTCAATTATAAGAGATGTCTGCAAGATAGAATGCCAACAACAAATCTGTTGGTCTCAGCGAATTACACTGGTGCCTTCCGAATAAACGATAACGGCCAGAGTAGCCCGTAAGCCGAATTCTGTTCCCGGATCGGGTTGCCCCTGCCGGGTAACGATCATTCATCTGTGGATGCCGGTTGCCCGACACCTCTTGCGACCTACCCGGGAGCTTGGGCGGGCAACCCTCGAACGCTCCCCTATTTGGTCTTGCACCGGGTGGGGTTTGCCGAGCTTCCCCGGTCACCCAGGGAACTGGTGCGCTCTTACCGCACCGTTTCACCCTTACCTGGAATCAGGCGAACTCGCCTGATTCCAGGCGGTATTCTTTCTGTTGCACTTTCCTTCGCGTTACCGCGACTCCACGTTATGGAGCACCCTGCCCTGCGGTGTTCGGACTTTCCTCCGGATTATAACCAATCCAGCGATCGTTTGGTCTACTCCGACCGTTTTGGAGTATCTTTCCAGTAAATCAGTCGTTGGCACATTGGACATTTTGTCAAATGATCACCGCGCTGCAATTCATTAAACATCTGTGGTGGAATGTTCATATGACAGCCCTGACAAACAGCATCTATTACAGCAATGATGCCCACCGCATTACTCTGTGTTGATTTTACCTCATTGTACGTCTTAAGTAACGCGGTATCAATACCAGCGGAAATGGCTTTCCATTGTGCATCGAGGTTTTCCAGTTGACGTTTTCCCTCTTCAGTTTCCTTGTGGATAATTTCCTTTTCACGGTTCATCTGTTTTTGAAGCTCTGAATACTCCGCCATTTTGGTTTTGAGCGCCTTTTCTGCTTCTTCAATGCGGTCCAGAAATTCGATCATATCATCTTCTAAACTTGAATTTTTCTTTTTAAGATCTTCAATTTCTTTTAATGATGATTGATATTCTTTGTTGGTTTTAACCGAGCTCAGTTTTGCTTCACTTTTTTTTATGCTGTCAAGATTCAAACGGACATCTGATTCGTAGTTACGATACTTTTGATTTAGCTCATTCACCACAGATTGCTGTTCTTCAATGACCTGTTTAAAGTCGATCAGGCTGTTGTCAAGCTTTTCTAAACGCTGATCGACATTGTTTAATTTGGTTTCGATGTTGTGGGTATCGATTTCGATCTGCTGCAGGTTAACCAAGGCTGTAATTTGTTCTTTCGTAATATCTCCCATCGTATCTATCCCTGCCTGTTATACGCTTTTATAAAAATCTGAAGGGATCTTTTTCAATAGTGCACGCCTTAATTTTGGCACTTATTCCCGCTTCAGTAATCAGTTGCTCCAATCGCTGCGCAAGCGCTTCGACCATAAGGTGCTCAGATGCAAAATGTCCGATATCAATAATCGCTCGCTGGACACTTTCAGCATCCCGCGCATTATGATAATGGATGTCTCCACTAATGTAAACGTCAGCTTCTGATGACAGGAAAGCGGGCATTAGGCTCGAGCCGCTGCCACTGCACAGAGCGACCCTTGTTATTTTTATTTTCGGATCACCGGCAACTTTTACAAAATTAAGCTTAAGCTTTTTCTTAACCATGGATACCAGTGCTTTTAAGCTAAGCGGCTTGTCAAGCACACCAATTCGCCCAATTCCATACAACACTTCGCCGTCAGCACTAATGCCCACCTCTTTTTGAGCTGAAGCTTCAACCTTGATCGATTGCAGTATTTCGAGCTGTTTTATCCCCAACCGTTGTGCCAGGATGTCATTGACGCCATCGCTGACAATATCAAAATTAGTATGCGCTGAGAAGATTGCCAGGTGATGTTGTGCCGCCATCTGAATAATGGATCCACCAGGCGTGCCAAAGTCAATGGATTTTAAGGGTCTGAAAATCAAAGGATGATGCGTAATTAATAAATCAACCTTATTTTTGCAGGCCGCTTCGATCACTTCCACACTCGGATCCAATGCAATCCAAATTCGTTGGACCGGTAACTGGGGATTACCAATCTGAAGTCCGACATTATCCCATTCCTCGGCGAGCCATGGCGGGACCAGACGGTCCATAATCTCTATAACTTGTGCGACGGTGGCTTGCATGGCATCCCACACCTTGATTGGAATGGCAGACTTCTGAAAATCATTATTCCGCTGTTCCCCATTCCATTATTTCATGATTAAAGTAACGCCTACGTCTAAAATTTATTTTGAAAGCTAGCAAATCCGGCACACTGCAAATAAGAAAATGTTCTGAAACAAAAAAGGCGTGGTCAGAAAATCCCACGCCATTTGGAAAAACCGCTGACCGCCCGCAGCTTCCATCTTAACGGGTTTTTAAGACCCGCTATTCTTTTGCGCCAACCAATGGGTAAACAATTTGATCGTTTTGTCAAAGAATAAACGCTTTTTTCTATTTTAAACATTTCCGGTGATTTAGGTATGGGCCCACCTGGGATCGAACCAGGGACCTACCGGTTATGAGCCGGTGGCTCTGCCAACTGAGCTATGGGCCCCGAAGGAATAGCGATATCTAACGATAGCAAAAAAATTTGTCAAGTTCATCAACTTTCAATAAAATTTTTCAACTTACGACTGCGCGTTGGATGGCGCAATTTTCTCAACGCCTTGGCTTCTATTTGTCGAATTCTCTCACGGGTGACCGCAAAATCTTGTCCAACCTCTTCAAGCGTGTGGTCGGCTCTTTCGCCGATTCCAAAGCGCATGCGCAACACTTTTTCCTCACGGGGTGTAAGAGTGGCAAGCACTTTGCGGGTTTGCTCTGCTAAGTTCATGTTCACAGCTGCATCAGATGGCAGCATGAACTTCTTGTCTTCTATAAAATCCCCCAGATGGCTGTCTTCTTCTTCACCGATCGGCGTTTCGAGGGAAATCGGCTCGCGGGCAATTTTCAGGACCTTGCGAACTTTTTCAAGCGGGATCTCCATTTTCTCGGCAATTTCTTCTGGCGTGGGCTCCCTGCCCTGCTCCTGCACCAGATACCGGGATGTTCGAATAAGTTTATTGATCGTTTCGATCATATGGACAGGAATCCGAATTGTTCTCGCCTGATCAGCGATTGCGCGGGTAATGGCCTGTCGTATCCACCAGGTGGCATAGGTACTAAATTTATATCCCCGCCGATACTCGAACTTGTCCACTGCTTTCATTAGGCCGATGTTGCCTTCCTGAATGAGATCTAAAAATTGCAGGCCACGGTTGGTATATTTTTTGGCAATGCTAACCACTAGCCGCAGATTGGCTTTAGTTAACTCGCTTTTAGCCAATTTTGCTCGATAACGACCCTCCTCTACGGCCGACATAACACGCTTGAGCATCCGATTACTGGCTTTTAATTCATTTTCACGGACCGTGATGTTTTCAATGAGTTTCTTGAGTTCTTTGTGCAGTAATCCCAATTGTTCTTTGGGCAAATCACATCGCGGAGCAGCCCATTTTATAAAACGGGACTTCGTGTTTAAATGCTCTTTGAGGTCCGAGACTGAAGTGTCAACTATGCTAGCGCCCCGGCCGAGCAATTTGTTCATTTCATCAAACCACAGAATTTGGGCGCGAATATGTTCCTCAATATCATCGATAACATTTGCTTCGAGACGCCAGTCTTTTAAAAGATCAAATATCTTATCGGTCCTTTTGGCAACGTCCTGGCTAAGCTTTTTCTTTTCATCTTGGCCCAATTTATTTGTAAATAATTTTTCTCGGATGTCTTTATTTTCTCCATGGAGCTTACGAATACTGCGGATTGTGGCTAAAAATTTTTCCGTTTGGGCCATTTCATCAACATAAGTGTCGCCTTCATCAATGTCTCTTAATACATTTTTAGGGCGCATATTTCCTTCAGCAATTTCTTCTCCAAGGATGATGATGCTTTCCACTCCGGTTGTGGTTTCAAGCAGAGCATGTAGTACTTCTTGCTCACCGGCCTCTATCTTCTTGGCAATCTCGACTTCTCCTTCTCGACTCAGAAGCGTCACCAAGCCCATTTCACGAAGATACATTTTGACCGGATCTGTAACCGTTCCAAAATCCGTGTCTCGAATTGCTTGACTGATCGGTTTCTTTTCTTTTTTCTTTTTCTTGCTGATCAGTTTCTTTTTCGTTTTTTCATCAACCACCTCAATTTCGTTTTCATCGAACATAATGAGGGTTTCATCAATTTGTTCGGGAGACAGCAATGCCGAAGGCAGCAATTCATTGATTTCATCATAGCTCAAAAAACCCTGCTTTTTGCCTTTGGCCAGCAATTTTTTGATCGCTTTCTTTGTTTCATTTTTTGCTTTGGCTGCCTCTGCTTTGGTTTTTGGCGCCGCGATTTTGGTGGCACGGGCCTTGGCTTTAGCTTTAGGAGCCGCTGCTTTGGTTTTGCGCGCCATAGCTTTTGCCTTAGTTGCCGCAACTTTGCGCTTGGCTGCGGCGGTTTTGGTTTTCGCAGTGGTGGATTTGGTTTTGGACACCGCTGCTTTGGTCCTGGTCGTGGTAACTTTTGCCCTGGATGTTTTGGCTTTGGCTCGGCCCTTAAGGGTCGCGGCCCTAGCCCGGGCAGACCGG
>JASFIV010000251.1:0-6699 GCA_050122475.1 Desulfobacterales bacterium
ATTCGGGATTGAAATCGCCGTTGAGCTCAAAATTGTTGAACAGGAGCAGACATTTTTCAAAATGCTCAATCGTCAAGCGGTCATTGACCGCATACATTGGATGTGCCAGGGCGTAATAAATTCCTTCGAGTTGAAGATAGTCAACCAGCTCATATAGATTGCTGCGCAAATTTTGAATATCTTCATGTTGACTTTCCGTAATCTGGTATACCAGCACATGCACTTTGCATTGATCTTCTGGAAAATATGATGTCACTTCCTCGCTGATAAATGTGCCCGGCAAATGGGCAATCTCCAGAGCACCATCGATGCGGTTATGATCGGTGATCGTAACCAGGGTCATTCCCCGATTGCGAGCGATGCGATAAAGATCCAGCGGTTCTGTGAAGCTTTCCGGGCAGCCAATCTTTTGCAAAAACCACTGTGACGGTCTCTGGGAGTACTTTGAATGAACATGTAAATCAGCGCGCATAGAGATATCTCCACTTGTGACAGGGCTGAATTATTTTAATAATGAAAACAAAATGTTGTTAAGATAGTATTAAAATTGATTTAAATATTGGTTAATGCTGTTTTGGCTAAGCCATTGATTTAGGTGTTGGCATTTATATAAGTCATTATAAACTTACAGAATGCGTGTGTTTATCTGTGGTAGTTAATTCAAGTATATGGATGGCTACCAGTGATTCGGATCCTATTAGTTAGAAGTGATTACCAAATTATCCTTGCCCATCATTAAAAAACTGGTTAAAATTTAGCAATGCAACATGTCAGGGTTGACGAAAAAAGGGATACCGAAATGGAAAAGATGATCAGAAAGCAGTTCACCAAAGAGTTGGAAAATGTCAAAAAGCGCATTCTCGCCTTAGGGGCCCTGGTGGAAGAACGCGTTCAGATGGCCATCAAGGCCATTGATACCAATGATTCGGATCTGGCGGAAAAAATAATTAAATCCGATTATGAAATTGATGAGATGGAAGTTGAAATTGAAGAAGAATGTCTCAAAGTACTGGCCCTGCATCAGCCGGTGGCCATTGATTTGCGCTTTCTTGTTGCCGTCATTAAGATCAACGCCGAACTGGAGCGCATTGGCGACCAGGCTGTTAATATTGCCGAACGCGTTGGGGTGACCGCTAAACGCGAACAGCTGGATTTTTACTTTGACTACGCCACCATGGGAGAAAAAGCCCAGGCCATGCTGAAAATGAGCCTGGATGCCCTTATCCGTCTCGATTATGATCTGGCCTTTAAGGTCGTAATGATGGATGATGAGGTCGACAAGATCAGAGATGAGGCTTACGATAAGATAAAAAGAGAAATGGGCGAAAACCCCGACAAAATCGGATATCTCATTAATCTATTTTTAATATCCCGCCACCTGGAGCGCCTGGCGGACCACGCCACCAACATCGCTGAACAGGTCGTATACCTGGTTGAAGGCGACATCATCCGGCACGCACCCTATCCGCAAGAGTAAACCGGCCGTCCCATAAGGCAAGTAATTAAATAAGATGTTTTTTCCATCAAAGAGGGATAAAAAAAGGAGGGCTTCTGAATTAAAGCCCTCCTGAATGATAAGATTGAATATAATTATTAACTGCGGGTTTCTTCTTTGACCGAAACCGCAATTTTAAACAGCGCGGTCAGCACTAAAAAGCCCATGGCCCACACTCCCAGCGCAATGCCGATTTCCGGCAATGAGGGAATGTACTCATTGACCTCATGCAAGGGTGAGGGCGTAAAACCACCGGCGATCATTCCCAGACCCTTGTCAATCCAGGTTCCCAGGAAGATGACTGCACAGGCCACCGCCAGTACACCTTCATTTTTACGGGTGATGGGATTTACAGTCAGAATGATGCCGATTACCATCAATATCATTGAGGTCCACATCCAGGGCACATAGGCCCCGTGGCCGTGCAGGCCGACAAACAGGTATTTGATGTGATCCATGTGCTCGGGAATATTACTGTAAAAGACCACAAAGACTTCACACAGAAAAAAGAACACATTGACGCAAATGGCATAGGCCACAATTTTGGCCAGAGATTGAATCTGCTCCCGGCCGGGATCAAAGCTACTCACCCGGCGGATGATCAGGCACATCAAAATCAGCAGCGCCGGTCCGGAGGCGAACGCTGAGGACAAAAAGCGCGGTGCCAGAATGGCGGTCATCCAGAAGCCTCTGCCCGGCAGGCCGCAGTAAAGGTAGGCGGTTACGGTGTGAATGCTGATGGCCCAGGGAATGGACAGATAGATCAGTGGCTTCAACCAACTCTGATAATGCACGCCGTTGCGCTCGGCTTCCAGCACGTTCCAGCCGATGATGATGTTTAAAAACAGATAGCCGTTGAGAACGATGGCATCCCAAAACAGCACGGAGTTGGGCGTCGGGTAGAGCAAGACATTAAAAGCCCGCATGGGCTGGCCCAGATCGACCAGGATAAAGGTCAAACACATCAGAACCGAAGCGATGGCCAGAAATTCTCCTAAAATGGTGACTTTACCGAATGCCTTGTAGTCATGCAGATAATAGGGCAGCACCACCATCACGCCTCCGGCGGCCACACCCACCAGAAAGGTAAAATTGGCGATATAAAATCCCCAGGAAGCATCGCGGCTCAGGCCGGTAATTCCCAGTCCGAAATCAAGCTGTCTGAGGTACAACCCAAAGCCGATGCCGATAATAATCAGTAAGAAGGTCATCCAGCCATAGTATTTTTTGCCGCCTTTTAGCGCTAATTCAAGCATTATTCACCTCACACAATGTAATAGACACAGGGCTCGGTGCCCAGGATTTGTTTGCGACGAATGGTAAAATGGGTTCTGATCAGCTCGCGGACTTCTGATTTTGGATCGTACAGATCCCCGAAAGCCAATGCGCCGTTTGAGATCTCGACACAGGCCGGTATCTGACCCACTGCCAGACGCTCGGCGCAAAAATTACATTTTTCGACCACGCCTTTCATGCGGGTCGGAAATAGTTTGTTGGTTTCCTGAATGAAGGGGCGCGGATCCCGGTAATTGAAGCTCCTGGCACCGAACGGACAGGCCGCCATGCAAAAGCGACATCCGATGCAGCGGTGAAAATCCATGAACACGATGCCGTCGTTATCGCGTTTCCAGGTGGCCTGGGTGGGGCAAGCCCGTACACAGGGCGGGTTCTCACAATGGTTGCACAGCACCAGAAAGGGGCGATGCTCAACTTCTTCGGCCAAAAACTGTGCGGCCTTGCCCGGAAAGGCATTGTGAAAGTGCGTGCCCCAGATCCATTTGATTTCATGATTTTTGTTCTGCAATTTGGGAACATTGTGAACCTTGTGGCAGGCTTCAATCAAAGGCTCCAGATCCGCCTCTGATTTAAGCTTACGGGTATCGATCACCATGGCCCACTGCTGGGCCTTCAGTGACTTATCCCCTTCTTTAATGACGGCTTCAGCCCCGGCTGCCTGTTGCTCTTCTTTGGCGAATGCATTTAAAACCGGCCTGGTGGTTGCCGCCAGAGCAGAAATCCCCAGTAATCGTAAAATGCGTCTTCTGCTGCTATCCATTAGGTTTTCTCCTTCGGGTCTTCAATGTGGCAACTCCAGCAATAGGGCCTAACTGAAGCAAAATTGTGACAGCGGTCACAAAATTCAGCTTTATTGGAATGACAGTCCAAACAGGTGTTGCTCATACTCATATTAAATTCTTTGCCTTCGGGATTGACATAGATGCGTTTGCTTTCGCGCACCACTGAATCGCGCCAGATATCCAGCAGCTGCATATGCTCGGCGCGCATGTATTCCGTCGAGCGCACGCATTTTTGAGCTGCCTTGGCCTTGGGCGTCAATTCCACCTCCGGTAGAGGGGCGGCTTTGCCCCGCATGTACCAGAAGGGAAACAAAACGATGAGCAAAAATATGACCACTCCCGTTACAATCAGTGCTTTATTATTCATCAGCTTGTTCCTCCGACTCAACGTCTGATTCTTCTTCAGCTTCTTCGACCATCTCGCGACCCGGGATGTCCTCACCCCGCAGGTCGGTGCTGCGCTCGTTTTCGCCGGGCATAATCAGGGCGTTGGCCACCATTTCATGCAACCCGGTGACGTCTACATCCGGCACCCAGTACTCCATCAGGGTGGGTAGGGCTGCCCGGTCGATGGCGCAGATACAGGCCAGCATGTTGACACCATGTTTTTCGTGAACGTGTTTAACCGCATTGGCGCGTGGCAGCCCGCCGGTCAGGCGCAGCTCCATGTCTTCACCGGCATTTAGACCTGCGCCGCTGCCGCAGCAAAAGGTATTCTCCCGGATGGTGTTGGCCGGCATATCATAAAAATTGTTGCACACGTTTTGAATGACATAACGCGGTTCCTCAAATATTCCCATACCCCGGGACGGATTGCAGGAGTCATGAAAGGTAACCTTGAGGTGATCGTTGCGGCTGGGATCCAACTCGAGCTTGCCGTGTTTGATCAAATCGGCCGTAAACTCGGCAATGTGTACCATTTTGTTGGATCTGGCATTTTCAAAGGTGGTACCGGTGATGGGCGAAACCGGTACCTCTAAAAAATCGGTCGGTCCGTTCATGGTGTCCATGTACTGGTTGATCACCCGCCACATATGACCGCATTCTCCACCCAGGATCCACTTGACCCCCAGGCGTTTGGCTTCGGCGTACATCTTGGAGTTGAGCCGTTTCATGGTCTCATGAGAGGTAAAAAATCCAAAGTTGCCGCCTTCGGAGCCGTAAGTGCTCCAGGTCACGTCAAGCCCGTATTTCTCCTTGAGATAGTGAAAGAGCATCAAGTACCCCATGGCGGTGTAGGTGCCCGGATCGGCAAACACATCCCCCGACGGGGTTATAAAAAGAATATCGGCGCCCTTTTTATTGATATTGTATTCCACCGGCACGCTGGTGAGTTCTTCGATGTCTTCCACAAAAAAATCGAGCATGTCTTTAAAGGCATGCGGCTGGATGCCCAGATGGTTGCCGGTGCGATAACAGTTGGCCACCGGGGTGGCAATCCAATCAATGTTGAGCCCCAGCAGGTTCAACAGCTCTCGGCCCATAATGGTAATTTCGGCGGTATCGATGCCATAGGGGCAAAACACCGAGCAGCGCCGGCATTCGGAGCATTGGAACAGGTAGTACCACCATTCTTTGAGCACATCGAGGCTCATGGGCCGCGCCCCGTTTATTTTGCCCAGAATTTTACCCATGCGGGTAAAATCATTGCGGTAAACGGATCGCAACAGCTCGGCCCTTAGGACCGGCATGTTTTTGGGATCACCGGTTCCAATGAAATAATGACACTTGTCGGCGCAGGCCCCGCACCGCACACAGATATCCATAAATACCTTAAACGACCGAAATTTATCCAAGCGCTCCTTAAAGCCTTTATGGATGATTTCTTGCCAGTTTTCGGGCAGCTGCCAGTCATCATCCAGCGGGTTCCATTGTCGGGCATTGGGCAGTCCGACATATTCGACACTTTTGGGATTGGCGGCATAACAGTACATGCCCTTGCGGATATTAACCGGAACTTCCATCCAGTCCGTTTTTGGCGGACGGTGATCGATCTGGATGAGCTCTTCCGGTCTGGGTGTTTCGTCTGCCATAGTTTACTCCTTTTCCTCTGCTTGCTCCGGCTCAGAAGCCGTTTCTTCCGCCGCTGCGGCTTCCGGCATTTTTTCAACCGGCAATCCGGCTTCAACCATTTTATCCCTGAATTCGTCCTCGTACTCTTCGTAGGTATGTACCGGCACCGGATAATTCCAGGGATTAACGTGCCGGCGGGCACGGGTGTCGGTGGGCATATTACGCGTCGGGCTTAAGAATACACCTCCCAGGTGCATCAATTTGCTAAACGGAAAATAGGCAATCAAGATACTGACCAAAAAGACGTGCACAAAGAAAATCGGGCTGACGCCTTCCGGAATGGTGGGCCGAAAGGTAATCAGTCCCAGGGTCAGCTCCTTGGCGGCGGTCACATCGATCTTGGCAAAATAGCGCATCAGAATACCGCTGAGGGCGATTCCAAATATCAGAAACAGCGGGAAATAATCCGATGCAATCGAAATATATTTGACCTGGCGCACAAACAGCCGTCTGAAAAACAGGTAAGTGACCGCAGCCAGCAACACAAAACCCGACATGTAAACGCCGGGCACGCCGAATTTCAAGACCGGGTAAATAATTTCAACCCGGAAAAAACTGTCGATATTTTCAACCAGTTGAACAAAATACGGCACGGGCTCGGTGAAAAACCGCAGATGACGGATAAGCACCACCAGAAAGGCATAATGAAAAGCCAGGGCACCGACCCACAGGAAAATTTCCAGCTGGTAGGACAAACGGCCGCCCTCGGTTAGCTTCATGCGGGTGTTTCGGAACAAAGACCGAAACGTTAATATTTCCAGTGCCATCCGCCCGACGATCTGCCACCCCTTTACCGGATTGTCAAACTTGGAATGTTTAATCCAGGACAATGATTTTTGCTGACCGCCCGTGGTGGGGATGGCAAAGGGCACCGGTGATCGCGACCAGTTGATCACGCGATAGGCAAATCCCAGCACAAATGTGAGAATCGCCAGGTAGGGGATAATCACGCCAAACAGATATTGCAGCCCTGTCACCCGGGCGCCCAGATAGGAGATCAAAAATAGAATGATAACGGCAATCAACGGAACGATGTACCTTAAATTCATTGAA
>JASFIV010000252.1:0-6645 GCA_050122475.1 Desulfobacterales bacterium
AACCTGTACGAGATGTATGATCAAGCCGAAGCTAACGATCGCTTGCTGATTTCGCTGGCAGCCTACAATATCGGTCAGGGGCATATTTACGATGCCCGCAAACTTGCCAAAAAAAAGGGACTCGATCCCGATAAATGGGAGTCCCTCGCTCAGACCCTGCCCCTGTTACAATATCGGAAATACTATAAGCGCTCCAAGTACGGCTTTTGCCGCGGTTCAGAACCGGTGCGCTACATTAAGCAAATCTTGATTTACTATGATGTGCTCAAACGCCAGGGATTCGAATTCAAAACAGCCGAAGCATAAGGTCCAAAATCGACGGCTATGATTTCAAGAATGTAAGTCGTGAGATTCGGCGCAGCGGTTTAACCATCAGGAATAATGGAGTGATGGAATGTTGGAATATTGTTAACGCAAGACACCATGTCATCACTCTCTAACCCCAATACTCCAGTATTCCATCATTTCAGCCTTACAGCCTTCCAGTGAGATTAATACATCGCATTGACGCCCACAAAAGGGTTGGTTTGCCGCTCATGCCCAATGGTGGTTTCAGGCCCGTGTCCGGTATAAACACGGACATTATCATCCAGCGTAAACAGTTTGTTCTGGATACTGGATTTCAGGGTTTCAAAGTCTCCGCCCGGAAAATCGGTGCGCCCGATTGACCCCGCAAACAAGGTATCCCCCACAAAAACACGTCCATCGGAAAAAAGAGAAACACCGCCCGGCGTATGCCCGGGGGTATGGAGTACATTCAGGGTCAGATTGCCGATGCGAATCGTATCGCCCTCATCTATGTTGCGGTCAGGGGGTGGTGAATCTTCTGCGGAAAGACCCCAATTCGCCGCACTGGCAGCTATTTTTGCCAGCATGGGCGCATCCATGGCATGGATTAAGATTGGCGCGTTTGTGGCCGCGTGGACGTTTTTATTGGCACTGACATGATCAAAATGACCATGGGTGTTAATGATATGGGTGACATTCAGGTTCGCATCCGCCACGGTCTGCAGAATTCGCTCTGCTTCATCGCCCGGATCGATAATGGCTGCTTGCAGCGTTTCCTGGCATCCAACAATAAAACAATTTGCCATAATGGGTCCTACAGGTAAAGTTTTAATAATCATTTACTCAGTCTCCAGCTTCTTTTGATTTTAGATTGCGGCTTGCGACGAGCCGTTCGGCCCTGAGCTCACGGCCGAAGGGCTCAGCCGAGTCGATTGCGGCTTTTACTCAGAGTTATTTTCCACTGATTCGATCGGCACCTCTCCTTTTTCGATGGCAATGCGAATACGGTCAACGATTCCGTTAATGAAAGCGCCGGATTCTTCGGTACCAAATTTTTTGGCAACATCAATGGCTTCGTTGATCGATACCTTTGGGGGTATATCAGGGCAAAACAGCATTTCAAAGACCGCTACCCGCATAACATTGCGATCCACACAAGACATGCGTTGTACTTTCCAATTTTTGGAATATCTTTCTATGAGGATATCGATCTGCGGTTGGGCTGCTAATACGCCGTTTACCAATTGTAAGAAAAACGGCCGCACCTTTTGGGGCAGGCTAAAATTCTCACAGAAACGTTCCAACATCCGTGGGGAGCCATTCTGTTGGGTATCCATGTAAAAGAGCGCCTGCATGGCCATCTCTCGGGCTCGGCGACGGGTCCCCATGATGAAATCTATCCCACGATCTCAAGCAGGTTGGCCATTTCAACGGCTGCCATGGCAGCACTCCAGCCCTTATTGCCGGCTTTGGTGCCGGCGCGTTCAATGGCCTGCTCGATGGTATCGGTGGTGACGATGCCAAAAATAATCGGCACTCCAGATTCAAGGCTGACCTGGGCGATGCCTTTGGACACTTCAGCACTAACATAATCAAAATGAGGCGTTGCGCCCCGGATGACGGCGCCCAGGCAAATGATGGCGTTGACCTTTTTTGCGGTTGCCATTTTTTTGGCGACCAACGGAATCTCAAAAGCACCGGGCACTTTAACAATCTGGATATCGTTGTCTTTGGCCCCCGACCGTACCAGGGCATCCTGGGCCCCACTCAGGAGTTTGTCAGTAATGAAATCATTAAAGCGGCTGACAACCAGAGCAAACTTTTTGCCTTCAGCATTTAAGTGAGCTTCAAGAGTCTTAGCCATAAAAGCTCCTTTCGGTGTAACATGTAAATAAAATTGAATATTTTCGATTGAATATTTAAGGAATTCTTTCCGTTATAAAATGGACGGAGCGACACGCGGCGCAAGCGCCTGCGCTGCGCGAGCGGCATCCGCAAATATTCAATTTGTAATCTTTAATTTTCAATTCCGGCTCGTCCGGATTACGGTGCCGCATCCACATTCAACAGATGGCCCATTTTTAACTTTTTACATTCCAGGTAACATTTATTGTATTCATTCGGCGGGACTTCTATGGGAACCTGCTCTACGATCTTGAGCCCATAACCGTCCAATCCAACTATTTTTTTAGGATTGTTGGTCATGAGCCTCATTTGGCCCACGCCCAGATCAACCAGAATTTGAGCCCCGATACCGTAATTGCGCATGTCGGGTTGAAAGCCGAGTTTCTCGTTGGCCTCAACCGTATCCAACCCTTCGTCCTGGAGGGCATACGCCCGTAGCTTATTGACCAGACCGATACCGCGGCCCTCCTGTCGAATGTAAAGTAGAACACCGCAATTTTCCGCTTCAATCATCTTCATGGCCCGGTGCAGCTGCGGCCCGCAATCGCATCGCATCGAGCCGAAAATGTCTCCGGTCAAGCACTCGGAATGCACTCTCACCAGAACCGGATTTTTAGGATCAATCTCGCCTTTGACCATTGCGATGTGTAACAGTTTATCAACATCGTTTTCATACACGATGGCTTTAAAGTCGCCTCCTACCGTCGTGGGGATGATGGTTTCTGCTGATCGCCGCACAAAAGATTCGGTCCGCATACGGTATTCAATCAAATCTTCGATGGTACAGATGCCGACCCCGTGCTCTTCGCTGAACTTTTCCAGCGCCGGCATGCGGGCCATTGTGCCGTCCTCATCCATGACCTCACAAATCACACCCGCGGAAGTCAATCCGGCCAAGCGGGAAAGGTCGACCGAGCCTTCCGTTTGCCCGGCCCGCACGATAACGCCCCCGGCTTTGGCTCTTAGCGGAAAAATATGACCTGGGCGCACCAGGTCCCGTGGCTGGCAATCATCAGCAACGGCTGTTAAAATGGTGGTTGCACGATCATGGGCCGATATACCGGTACTCACTCCGCAGCGCGCTTCAATCGAAACCGTAAAGCCGGTTCCGAATGCAGATTGATTGTTATCAACCATCGGCGGCAAATCAAGCGCATCGCATTTTTCAGGGGTCATGGCCAGACAAATCAGACCCCGTCCATATTTTGCCATGAAGTTGATGGCTTCCGGCGTCACCTTCTCGGCCGCCATACACAGATCGCCTTCATTTTCACGATCCTCATCATCGACCAGAATGACCATCTTACCATCTTTGATATCTCGAATGGCCTGTTCTATTGTTAAATGTGGCATGTGTTAATGATCTCCTAAGAATTATTTTGGGGACGATAAAAATCCCGATTTGGCCAATAATTGCATATCAATTCCGGAGGACGTTGCCGTTTGTTGGCCGTCCTGGCCCGCTCCTCCGGTAAATCGTTCGACATATTTGCCGATCATATCGGTTTCAATATTAACCGCATCTCCCTTTTGTTTCATTCCGATGGTCGTCATGCCAGCGGTGTGTGGTATGATGCTGACGGTGAAACTGCTGGCATCGCAGGTGTTAATGGTTAAACTAATGCCATCTACGGCAACCGATCCCTTTCGAATCATGTAGCGCGTGAGCGCTTCCGGCACGGCGATTGTCACCATGATAACATTTCCCAGCTTCTCATGCTTCTGAATAAGGCCGATACCATCAAGATGCCCTGAAACCAAGTGCCCATCGATGCGATCGGATAATCGCATGGCGCGTTCAAGGTTTAACCGGTCGCCGCGCTTGGCTTTATCAAATGTAGACGTTGCCAGCGTCTCAGGGGACAGGTCCACTTCAAATTGCTTGGCGCTAATTTTGACAACCGTCAGACAGGCACCGTTAACCGCGATACTGTCACCCAGTTTGGTTTGATCAAGCGCAAAATCCGTCTCAACGGTGAGGCGCTTTCCCTGACCGACAGGCCGAATGGCGCTAATCGTCCCCAGACCTTCAATTATTCCGGTAAACATTTAGATGCCCGTTGTCTTCTGTTGATTGTCGTTGCTCAAACCACTTTGTAATTAAATGGGCGATTATTCAGTCGATTCAGTATCAGAAGCTTTACCAATATAATAATTATCTTGCAACTTACAACTGACAAATGACAGCGGGTAACTATCGGATATAGCCTTCGATCATCACATCTTCGGCAAAGCGCTGAACACGAATATGCTTTAGGTGGATGCTGTCTTTCATCAGGGCCGGACCCGATCCCCGGCAAATGGGCATGCCGTCATCGCCACCCAAGATCTTCGGAGCATAAAAAAAGAGAATTTTATCGACGATTCCACTCTTTAATGCCGAAGCCAAAACGGTGCTACCGCCTTCAATCAGAAGGCTGGTAATACCCTCCGAACCCAGCCGGACCATCAGCGACGTCAGATCAATGCGACCGTTTTTAAGCGGCTGTTCAATAATCCGTACCCCATCTCGTTGCAGATTTTTCCTTTTGGCTTTGGCAGCATTTTTACCGGCGATCAAAATGGTATCCGCACCAGAGTCCAGCGCCAATATTCCGGCGTCCGGAGAAATGGACAGGCGTGTATCAAGGACGATTCGAATCGGATCGACACCTTTTTTAGCGTCCAGACGCGTGGTCAAACGCGGATTGTCTGCCCGGACTGTGCCGATCCCTACCAAAATGGCATCAACCGCATGCCGCAAGCGATGCACAAATCGGCGGGCCTTTTCTCCGGTCACCCACCGGGAATCTCCGGTGCGGGTGGCAATGCGCCCATCCAAGGTGGCAGCGCATTTTAAAATCACAAACGGGTGGCCGGTGCTCACATATTTAACAAAGACTTCGTTGAGCCTGGCTGCCTGTTTTTCGCAAACACCCGACAGCACGTCGATACCGTGCTGTCGCAGAAACGCGGCGCCGCCCCCTGCTTTGGTATGCGGATCCGCCATTGCCATAATAACCCGGTAAATGCCTGCCTGTAAGATTTTCCGGGTGCAGGGAGGCGTCCGTCCAGTATGGTTGCAGGGCTCTAAATTGACGTACAGGGTGGCGCCCCTGGCTTTAATGCCGGCATCCTCAATGGCCTCGACTTCAGCGTGGGCCTGCCCGACCGCGCGATGGTACCCACGGCCCACCACTTCACCATTTTTAACGACCACTGCACCGACCATCGGGTTCGGTGAAGTATAGCCTTGTCCCTTTTTGGCAAGGTTCAAGGCCATTCGCATAAAATATTCGTGATCCATTCGTCTTTTATGTCAGAGGTCGGAATTCAGAGGTCAGAGGACAGATAACAGATATCGGAATTAACAGTGTTTGAAACCAGACGGTTGTGATTTCTGACATCTGTCTTCTGACCTCAGTTATCGGACTTCTGTCCTCTGTCTTCTGTCTTCTGGTGACTCAGCAGGGTTTTGAGTTCGGAAACAAAGTCATTAACGTCCTTAAATTCACGATAGACCGAGGCAAAACGAACGTATGCGACGTCGTCCAGGTCATGTAGCATGGTCATGATTTTTTCTCCGAGAAAGGAGGCCGGTATTTCTTTTTCACCTGTTTCTCTGAGATCGCGTTCGAGATCATCGATAAATTCTTCGATCACATTTACGCTGATGTTTCGCTTTTGGCATGCTTTTTTGAGGCCGGCGCGTACTTTATCCCGGTTAAATACCTCACGCCGGCCATCTTTCTTGATAATCATAATCGGGATTTCTTCGATGTGCTCGTAGGTTGTAAACCGGCGGGTACAGGCAATACATTCTCGGCGCCGGCGGATAACGCTGGCATCTTTACTCAACCTTGAATCGATAACTTTGTTGTCGATTTCGCCACAGTATGGACACTTCATGGTTCTTCCCCCTGCTGTTTGGTGTCTAGATGAATCAATTCTATTTTGGCTTCCTGCATCATATCCTGCGATAGCTCATCCGCGTAACCCGAGCGGTAATAAATCTTGCGAATACCCGCATTAATGATCATCTTTGCACATATTGAACAGGGCAAGTTGGTGCAAAATACACTGCCGTCTTTTACCGAGACCCCATGGTAAGCTGCCTGAATGATTGCATTTTGCTCTGCATGAATTCCACGGCATAACTCATGCATCTTGCCGGATTCAATCCCTAATTTTTCACGCAAACAGCCCACTTCTTGACAATGGCGAACACCAGTGGGTGCACCATTATAGCCGGTTGATAGGATTCGTTTATCTTTTACGATAATGGCGCCTACAGATCGTCGAAGGCAGGTCGAGCGCTTGGCAACGAGCATTGCTATGTCCATAAAGTAATTTTCCCAGGAAGGTCGCTGATTATCGGCTACCATAAAATTATTCCATCTCCTTATGCGATAACTGTTTCCGATGCCGCGCTAGAGCGCCCGGTTTAAAAATGGCGACTGCCGTTTTGCGTGT
>JASFIV010000253.1:0-6636 GCA_050122475.1 Desulfobacterales bacterium
CCGGAATCATTTTATAAGGAAATGTGGGAGACCATTCTTGCCGGCAATGTCTGGCGCGGTGAATTTGTTAACCGCAGAAAAAACGGCGAGGAATTCTGGGAAAGTGCCTCCATCTCACCGATTAAAAACGATGAGGGTGAGATCACCCATTTCGTTGCGGTCAAAGAAGATATTACCGAACGTAAAAAGGCCGAGCAGGCAATTAAGGATTCACAGGAGCGTCTGGCCCAAATTATCGATTTTCTGCCGGATCCTACCTGGGTGGTGGATACCGAGGGTAAGGTGGTGCGCTGGAACAAGGCACTTGAAAACCTGGTGGACGTAAAAGCGGATCAAATCGTCGGCAAAGGCAATTATGAACATGCCCTGCCCTTTTACGGTGAGAGAAGACCCGTCTTGATCGATCTGGTGCGAAACTGGCAGCCCGAATATGAAAAAAAATATCTGTCGGTTAAAAAAGAGGGGAAAAATTTGATCTCCGAATCGTACCATGAGCATCTGGGTGATGGCGGGATTTTTCTGAACGCCACGGCCGGCTTACTGTATGATACCGCCGGGAAAGTCGCCGGTGCCATCGAATCGCTGCGCGATATTACCGAACGCAAGTATTTGGAGGAGAAGCTCATCGAGGCCAAACAGGCCGCCGATGAGGCTAACAAAGCCAAGGGTGATTTTTTAGCCAACATGAGTCACGAGATCCGCACGCCCATGAATGCGGTCATCGGTATGGCCCATCTGGCGCTCAAAACCGATCTCTCCCCCAAGCAGCGCGACTATCTGAAAAAAATACAGTCATCGGCTAATGCACTGTTGGGCATCATCAATGACATTCTGGATTTTTCCAAAATTGAAGCCGGTAAAATGGACATCGAAAGTGTCGACTTTAATCTGGAAGACGTGATGGACAACCTGGCCAACCTGGTCACGGTCAAGGCCCAGGAAAAAGAAGAGCTCGAGGTGCTGTTTAATGTCAACTGGGAGGTACCCCGCTTTTTGGTCGGAGACCCCTTGAGGCTGGGCCAGGTGCTGATCAATCTGGCCAACAACGCGGTCAAATTCACCGATAACGGAGAAATTGTGGTGTCCGCCGAGCTGCTCAAGCGCAACGAGGACCAAGTAAGCCTAAAATTTTCAGTCAGAGACACCGGTATCGGTCTGACCAAGGAACAGGCCGGCAAGCTGTTTCAATCCTTTACCCAGGCCGACACCTCCACCACCCGCAAATACGGCGGCACCGGACTGGGTTTGGCCATCAGTAAAAAACTGGTCAACATGATGGGCGGCGATATATGGGTCGAGAGCGACTACGGTCAGGGCACCACCTTCAGCTTTACCGCCGACTTTGGACTGGGCAAAGAGCGCGCTAAAAAGCGCTTTGCACCCTCAACAGATTTGCGCGGCATCAAAACCTTGGTGGTCGACGACAATGCCACTTCCAGAGAAATTTTAAAGGATATGCTCGAATCCTTTACCTTTGAGGTGACCGTGGCTGCATCCGGCCGCGAGGGGATTGCCGAGCTTGAAGGCGCTGATAAAGATAAGCCCTTCGATCTGGTGGTCATGGACTGGAAGATGCCCGAAATGGACGGTATCGAGGCTGCCCGGCAAATTAAAAATCATCACGGATTGACAAAAATCCCGGCCATTATCCTGGTTACCGCCTACGGCCGTGAGGAACTCATGCAGCAAGCCGAGCAGGTGGGTCTGGACAGTTTTTTACTCAAACCGGTCAGCCCGTCGGTGCTCTTTGACGCCACCATGCAAGCCTTTGGTCAGGCCGCACCTGAGGATTCAAGAGCCGGTCGCAGAGGCCAAAAAGAATCCGAGGTATTGAAACACATCCAGGGGGCTCATGTGCTTTTGGTGGAAGACAACGAAATTAACCAGCAGGTAGCCAGCGAAATCCTGCAGGGCGCCGGGCTCAAAGTCAGCCTTGCCACCAACGGCCAAGAGGCGATCAATGCCATCCAAGAAAATGAATTTGATGCCGTGCTTATGGATATCCAGATGCCCGTCATGGATGGATATACCGCCACGCGGGAAATCCGAAATCTGAAATCGACTCGGCTGAGCTCGTCGCAGGCCGAAATCCGAAATGTGCCGATTATTGCCATGACGGCGCATGCCATGACCGGTGATGCCGAAAAAAGTATCGCAGCCGGTATGAGCGATCATATCACCAAACCCATTGATCCGGGGCAGCTGTTCGCCACCCTGCGAAAATGGATCCTGCCGGACAAAAGCCGCGCCGCTATCGAACAGCAAGAGCCACCTACGACAACAGAATCCCCGACAAAAATCGTATCCGATGCTGAGGGATTGCCCGAATCCCTGCCAGGATTTGACCTGGCAGACGGCCTCAATCGCCTGCAGGGAAACAAAAAACTGTACCGCAAGCTGTTGCTGGACCTGAGTGCGAAATATGCTGGCATCGCCGATGACATCCGTCAAGCACTGGAGGCCCGAGATTTTGAGCAGGCCCACAGTCTGGTCCATAATCTCAAAGGGCTGGCCGGCAACCTGGCGGCCATCGATCTCCAGGCGGCGGCCATCGAAATGGAAAAAGGGGTAAAAGGCGCCCTCCAGAAAGACTTCTCCGAAGAAAAGCTGAATCAGACTTTCGCTGAATTGAAAAAAGTATTCCAGACCGCACTCAGCTCCATACGGATTCTGGGTCCTTCACCGGCAGAGGAAACCACGCAGCCGGCGACGGCATCGCTGGCAGAAATTCCTCCGGAACTGGCTAGAGAAGCCGCCGATCGCATTCGGGAAGCAGCCGAAATGGGTGATGTCACCCGCATTAAATCAATAGCCGGGGAATGCAGATCCCAATCGGAGAGTTTTGCTCCGATCGCTGATCGAATTATTGACCTGACCTCGGACTTCGATTTCGATGGGATTTTAAAGATAGCAGATCAATTAACCGGATAGGCGAATGCCCCGGGTGCCGAAATTTCTTATTTATTCCATTAAAGTTGCCTGATCACCAGAGCCGCCCGCTGCGGTGGTACTTAATCCTTTTACCTGCCGTAAAAGTCTGTGTGCCTCAAGATGGATTTGATCGTCACCGGCACTGTTTGCCAGTTGTGCGGACTGATTCAGCCATTGCCGGGCATCAACAAGCTGATTCTGCCATAAAGCGCTTCGCCCAGCTCTCAGATAATAGATGGCAGCCGCCCGCGTGCGCCCCGCCTTTTTATGGGCTTCGCCCGCCAGGACGACGACCCTCACCATACCCCGATAATCAAGCGCTTCACGGCGCAGGGTTGCCGCCGAGTCAAATGCTTCAGTGGCGGCGTCCCAGTTTTGTTCTGCCATAGCCAGACGCCCCAACAATTCCTGCCGATCGGCGCGCAACCTGGATTGCTGCGGTTGCCCGAGAGCGGTGATAGCCGCGCGCAACTGATCCAGGTCCCCTTGTTCACTGGCAATCAAGCCCCGCAGAAAATGGGTTTTGCTTTTAATGTCTGAAGAGGGCTGCTTCGGGTCGGATAGGATTTGATCGCTTATCTGCCAGGCTCGATCCAGATCGCCGCGCCTATGAAGGATGGTGGCTTCCAGAAGCAGAAAATCGACCGTTCTGTCATGATTCGCTAACGCCATTTCGGTGTGGGCGCGCCGGACCACATCAAGCGCCTCATCATAGGATTGCAGGTTCAGCAAACAAACTGCCAGATTATATTGGGCATCCAGGATCGCTGCGGTATCATCACGCAGGTAAGCACGCGCCAGCGCTTTACGGTAAAGATTGGCAGCCTGCTCATCTCGGCCCTTGTCGAAGGCAAGTCGAGCTGAGCGATTAAAACGCTCAAGCTCTTGATCGGGGGCTGGACCTTTTTGCTTCGGCGGTGCAGACCCGCAACCGCTCAACGTTAAAATGGCAACTGCCATCAGCAAGCCGATAAATCCCACATCATAAAGGGAACGAAGATTGCGAATCATGGGTTTACCTCCAGCGGTGATATTCGATTAGCTGCCTGTGACGGCTGGCGGGAGCCACCTCCCAGCAGCCAGTGAGACTGAAGCTTCTCAATCAAAAGCTCCAGCTCAACCAATACCTGCTGCACCTGCAAAACGAGTACCGGAACCACATCAGTGGTGTCGCCGACATTTTCAACGATCTTCGGCAGCCGCGGTGTGGTCTTGCTGAGGTCTTTCATCACGATTTGTATGGATGCCAGGGTCTCTTTCAGACTGCGGGTAATCTGCGGGATATCGCCGGTTTCGGCGTCGAATTCCGTTGAGAATTCCGAGATGTTTTGAATCGTTTTTTCCACATCATCAAAAAGCGGCCCCATGCGATCGACCAGAATTTCCAGGTCCCTTACGAGCTTATCCTCGGTCAGCAGTCGCCCGATCGCCCCTTGCCCGCTGGTGATCTTATCGGCAATGGAATTCAGATTCACCAGTAATTGCTGGACGCCCTTTTCATCATCCTGCAAATCCGTGGCCACTGCCATCAACAAAAGAATCGCCTTGTGGGCATCATCGACGACCGGTAAAACCTTGGCCCGCAACTCTTCGATTAATGCGCCCAGCGTGTCGGATGTCTTTTTATCGGACTCGACCGTAAGAACGGCAAACTCCCAGTCGAGCGGGGCGCCCTTGCCCCGGATGATTTCAAGATAGGCATCACCGGCAATGCCGAATGTCTTGCGGATAAGCGCTTTTGAATCGCTGCGTACGAATACCGCCATCTCACTGTCAATGCGCACATTCGCATGTATCTTCTGATCAGGGTTGATGACGACATCCCGGACTTCCCCGGCTTTGGTGCCCAGAATTTCAACCTTCGATCCTACGCTCAGGCCGAAAAGCCCTTCATCGGGCAACACCACCTTGAGCGTTTGCCCGGGGTTAAACCACTTGCGCACCTGACCGGAGTAAACTAATCCGGCGACAAAAATCAGCAGGCTGATCAGCACAAACAATCCGACCGTCTCATTCGTATAACGGAACTTTGGTTGCTTGAGGTTCTCTTTCATGTTGTCATCTCCATCAACTTCCCGGCGACCAGCCGTAATCGCTGGGTTACCGGCAGGGTCTGATCATTCCATATCAAATCTTTTTGTGTCAGCCAGATCACGGCAGCTCCGCGCTCGCGTGCCTCCCGAATGGCCGTCATCAATGCAGATATGATTTCAAGGTAAATTCCGGAAGTTGGCTCTTCTAGCAGAATCAGCAGGGGTCGACCCAAAAATGCCCGTACACAGGCAGCGCGTTGCAGGTCGGCTTGCGTAAAATCACCCGGCAGCCCTAAAGGCAGCCCGGGAAGACCAAATTGCTCGGCCAGCTTCCCGGCTTCATCACGAAGTCGGCGCACAGGCCTACGGGTATGGTGAAGCTGTGAAAGCAATATATTCTCCATCAGCGATAAGTGGTTAATCCAGTTTCCGGTCCTGAAGACACGGCCGATCCGCCCCCGCAGTGCATTGGCCTGGTCGGGCGGAAGCTCCGGCCAGTGTCTCCCCAGAAAAAAGATGCGCCCGCTGGTCGGTGGAAATATTCCGGTGCACGCATCCGCAAATCCCGACGTTTGCTCCATACGCGCCAGACGGATCAGCGCCAGCTCACCGCTGCAGATACTCAGTCTGAGTTCATTGGATTCAGCAATACCTCGGATTGCACTCGTAAAAACAGTGTCTTCCAATTTTAGGATAACCCGCTGCTTCTGTAAAATCACCGCCATTAGATTTCACCATCATGAAAACAAAAATGTGAGCGCAATGGATATGATCAAGTTGGCCAGGGCGGATTTGACAAACCCCCACGGCATAATATCCATGACATTGGCCGAAACACCGCTAACCGAGAGCGCCGTCTTACAGGATATCAGCGCAACCGCAAAACCAATGGCAACTGTCTTCAAAGTAAACAATACATAGGTTTGCAATTCCAATGAACCAATGGTGCGGTTGAGAAAATCGAAAAACGTATATCGTATCAGGCCGATAAGGGCACCTACAGCAAATCCCGATAGATAAGCCACCGCCACCAAGACAACTGTCAGCGAAAACATACAAATGCAAAATGCCAGTACCCGCGGCACCACCAGGTATAAAAACGGATCAATTCCCTGGGCATCCAGCATGTGAACCTGACCTTCGACCTTCAGGGTGCCCAATTCAAACAACAGCTTTGATCCGCTGCGTCCGATCAAAATCAGACCCACCAGCACCGGTGCAAGTTCACGTACCAGAACAATGGACAGAATGTCTCCGAACAATTCCGTAGAGCCAAACAGCCTTAACCAGTGGATACCCTGCGCCAGGATGCCAATTCCGACGAAAACCCCGCTGAACAGGATAAACGGTAAGGCACTCGCGCCCACCTCGTAACACTGGCGCATAAACTCGGTGCGAATTGACTGTCGCCAGGTGATTGGGCGACAACTTTGCCAGATGACGGCCAAGGCATCGCTGATAAATCGAACAAACGCCAGCCAAAGGCCAATCACCCATTTTCCGATGGTTGCAAGCACGCGTCGCGGCATCAATCCCGCCTGCGATGTATCGTTTCCTCTCGATATGACGCCTTCGTCGTTCATATTCGTCCCGTCAGAAGATAAGTTGAGGTTTCACCGATGTTGGGCAAATAATAATGGCCGCGCAATTTAAACAGGTAATGGGCGCGCAA
>JASFIV010000254.1:0-6604 GCA_050122475.1 Desulfobacterales bacterium
ACGAAGGTCAAGAAGTGCACAAAGATAACATTTAAAAATAGTTTTTAATGATCCTTCGTGAACTTTGTGCCCTCTGTGCCCTTTGTGGTAAAAAAATCGCCAAAGGAGACCCCAAGATGCAAACAAAGATCACCCGTATGCTGGGAATCAAGTATCCGATTATCGGCGGCACCATGATGTGGATCAGCAATGCTGAATTTGTGGCCGCCATTTCCAATGCCGGCGGAATGGGCGTTCTGGCTTCGGCCATGTATGATTCCCGCGAGGCTTTTGCAGATGCGATTGATCGCATCCAGGAGTCGACCGACAAGCCCTTTGCCGTCAACATTAATCTGTTTCCGGCCATGCGTCAGATGGACAATGAGATCTATATGGAGGTATTGGAAGAAAAGGCCGTCAAAATCGTCGAGACATCCGGCCACTCCGCACCGGAAGAACTCTGCCGGCGTTTCAAGCAGGCCGGCATGACATGGATTCACAAATGCGTCGGGGTGCGCTATGCCCTAAAAGTGCAGGAAATGGGGGCGGACATTGTGACCGTGGTGGGCTATGAAAACGGCGGTGCCACCGGCAAATTGGATATCGGCACCCTTGTTCTGGTACCGGTGGTGGTGGACGCGGTTCGGATCCCGGTCATCGGCGGAGGGGGTGTCTCTGACGGCCGAAGTCTAATGGCCGTTCTTTCGCTGGGAGCTGAAGCCGCCATCATCGGCACGCGCCTGCTGGTCACAGAGGAATGCCCGATTCACGATAATCTGAAAAATGCATTGCTGGGCGCCAGCGAACTGGACACCACCCTGATCATGCGGTCATTGAATGCCACCCACCGGGTCTGGCGCAATCCCGCTGCGGATAACTGCACAAATCTGGAAGCCTGCGGCGCGGACTTTCCCGAGATCATGGAAGTGGTATCCGGCCAGCGCGCCAAGAAGATGTACGATGAAGGCGATCTTTCTGAAGGTATTTTAGCATGCGGGCAGGGCATTTGCTTTGCCAAAGAGATTGTGCCCGTCAGGGCACTTTTTGAGGGTATCATGGCACAGGCCGATGACATCCGGAATAAGCTGCACGCCGCCTGAATCCAGAGGTTGAGAAGAGAAGCCTCACGCAAAGCCGCAAAGACCGCAAAGAGAAAAACGGTTTGGATTTTGTTATCTTTGCGCCTTAGCGTCTTTGCGCGAGGAAATATACTATTCCAAATAATCAAATACTGCATTTTTTGAGAGGATGATCATGAAGGAAACATCCTGTTTTAAAATCGAAATAGACAGTCATATCGCCTGGCTGACCTTAAATCGTCCCGAAAAGCGCAATACTATGGGGCTGGCCTTTTTTGAAGAAATCGGGAATCTCTTCGAAGATTTTGACAGCGACCCCAACGTCCGGGTGGTGATTATTAAAGCCGAAGGCAAAAGCTTTTCGGCGGGCACCGACCTTAAAGAGGCCGCCACACTGCTTGGCCAGGGATCGGCGGATGGACGTGAGCGCATGCGAAACGGTATTGCCGCCCTGCAGCGTGCATTCACTAAAATTGAGCGCTGCCGCAAACCGGTCATCGCCGCCATTCATCGTCATTGCATCGGTGGGGGCGTTGATATGATCTGCGCCTGTGACATCCGTTTAGCAACGACCGATGCTGTTTTCAGCATTCGTGAAACGCGCATTGGCATTATTGCAGATGTGGGAACCCTGCAGCGCTTGCCGCATATTATCGGTCAAGGCTGGTTTCGTGAACTGGCATTAACCGGACGGGATTTTAGCGCCCAGGAAGCGCTGCAAATAGGGCTGGTGACGCGCATTTGCGATGACCTTCCAACTCTGTACGAAGAAGCTAAACAGCTCGCCGCCCAAATTGCCGCCTGTCCCCCGCTGACCGTTCAGGGAACCAAAGAAGTCATTAATTACAGTCGCGATAACGGCATTGAGGCCGGTCTGCAATATGTGGCCCAAAAAAATGCTGCCGCGTTGCCATCCGAGGATCTGATGGAGGCGGTGGCCGCTTTTATGGAAAAAAGAGAACCGGTATTTAAAGGCAAATAACCTTAAGACATAACGAGATACATACCATGCCCCCAAAAAAAAATGGTGCCTTAGATGGAATTACTGTGGTTGATCTTTCCCGCCTCTTGCCGGGCCCGTACTGCTCCATGATCCTGGCAGATCATGGAGCCCGGGTGATCTCGATTGAAAGCCGCCAGTTCATTGCCGATGGCCTTTTTTTTAATACGGTTAATCGCAATAAGGAACACATGACGCTCAACCTCAAAACCCGTGAAGGCAAGAAAATCTTTTTCCAGTTGATTGAAAAGGCAGACGTGATGCTGGAAGGCTTTAGACCGGGGGTCGTCAACCGTCTGGGAGTCGACTATGAGAGTGTTTGCAAGGCAAACCCCAAAATTATTTACTGCTCGGTTAGCGGCTATGGGCAAACCGGCGGTTTTGTCGATCGTGTCGGGCATGATGTCAATTACCTGAGCAAATCCGGGGCCCTCAATCTGATTGGTGAATCGGATCGTCCGCCATCGATTCCAGGCATCCAGATCGCCGATATCGGGGGTGGTGCCATGAATGCAGCCATCGGCATTTTGCTGGCACTCTTTGCACGGAAAAAAAACGGCAAGGGTCAATATATCGATATCTCCATGACCGATGGCATGGTGGGATTTTTACCAGCGGCCCTTTATTTTCAGCAACTCACCGGACAGGATCCCCGACGGGCCGATGCGATGCTGTCTCACCGCTATGCATGTTACAATACATATGAAACCGCCGACGGGCGCCATTTATCCATCGGGGCCGTGGAATATCGCTTCTGGAAAAAACTGTGTGATCATTTTAATGTTTCCGAATATGCGGCGCTGCAATACGATGACAGCCGCCGCAGGGAAATACTGGATTTTATGCGCTCCACATTCAAGCAGAAAACCCTGGCACAATGGGAAGACGAGCTGGCGGATCTGGAAATATGCTGGGGTCGGATTCAAACCCTTTCGGAAGTGATTGCAGATCCGCTGTTTCAGGAACGCGAGATGATTTTGCAAGTGGCGGGGGCAGGCGGTGAAAAACAGACGGTCATCGGAGTGCCCGTCAAGTTAAGCGGCACACCCGGCTCGGTACGAACGGCCGCGGTGGATTTTGGCGCAAGCACATCCGCGATACTCAAGGAGCTGGGTTATTCAGAAAAGGACATAAAGCAATTCACTGAAGCCGAAGTCATTTAGCAGCAGGGTCTTATCAGTACCGATAATTTAAGGAATTTTGATACATCTAAATATGCCAATCCCACCTATTACGCAAATCCAATAACAAATAACCAATAACCATTAACATCTCATCCTAAACCATTGACTTTAGGGTAGCCAACTCCAGCTGATCACCGGCATCTTCGGCCCGGTCGGAAACTTCAACAATCGAATCCAGGCACAGCTTCAAATGGCTCTGGTGCGCAAAATCCAATTCGGAGTTGAAGATTTCTTTGGTCAGATCCCATTCAAGTTTATCCACCCGTGATTCCTGCAATCCGATTTCTTTGGTGTGATCCCGAATCGTTTCAATTTTACAATCGCCTTTTAAGTAACACATCACCGCAAGCTTCAGGGACTTGATGACACCCAGTGATTTTTTGCTTACCTCAAGGAAGGCCGGCTTCAACTTATCGGGTACCAAGGGGCGCTGGTTGAGGAAAAAATCACTGCAGGCCTCAGCGGCATTGCCCACCTTATCGATGCTTTCCACAAGTTTGTAAATGTCGCCCCTTAAAAGGGGTAAATACGCACCGGAATACAATTTATCGCGGATCTCAAAGCGAATGAGGTCCGCTTCCGATTCCTGGTTTCGGGTTTTACGGGCAAAGATTTTGGCTTCGCCGATGTTGTCACCAAGGTAAAACTCAATTGTTTTCAAAGCGCTATTTATAGATTGCTCGATCAAGTCCACATGCTTAAGAATAAATTCGATAACTTCTTTTTCCTTTTTGAAAAGTCTCATGATTCTCCTTTGACACATGCGCGCAGAACTTAATAAATATTCGCGCTGAGTTGAAAGTGCCGTGTTTTCTGATTTATATCACGGTTTTGTTAGATATTTGTTAGCGTCTGATCTCAGCCCTATAAGGCGCTGATCAAATTAAAAAATAGATATGCTGCTGCCGCCGCCAAAGTTGGCGTTAGCAGCCAGCCAACGACTATAGTAAATACCATTTTCGTGCTTATGGATCTGACGCCTTTTACCAGACCAACACCGATAACCGCTCCCACGATAGCCGATGAAGTCGATACCGGAATCCCAAGTATAGAAAAAAAATGCATCCCGAATGCCGCTGATATTTGAGCGATAAAAGCGGCCGGGATATCCAAGGGAGTGATGCCGGTTCCGACGGTATGCGCAACTTTTTTGCCGAATGTGGCCGCACCGACGGCAATGCTCAAGCCACCGATAAAAAGTAAAAGCTTTGGATGAAAAATGCCCAGATTCGCGATCGGCCCAACGGCATTGCCCGCATTATTGGCACCCATGGAATAGGCCACATAGCAGGCGGACAGAATGGCCAGACGCCCCATGGTATGCTGCATCAACAGTGATCGAGATTCAAATTTTCTGAGAATAAAATTAACTACTTGCATCAGAACAAAAGCAAGCACCATTACCATAATGGGGCAAAAAACCCAGCTTTCGACGATTGCAATCAGTTTTTGATGGTTGACTTCGGCCTTCAATGCAAGACCGATTCCTACAACGCCCCCGACAATCGCCTGAGAGGTGGATGTGGGTATTCTAAAAAAGGTGGCCAGGGTAACAAAAAAACCGGAACAGATCAGGGCGATAACCACCGCCGGATAACTCAAATCGGCTTTTACAATTCCCTTGCCGATGGTGTGCATGACATTCTGCCCCTGAAGAAGAGCTCCCAAAAGCGCAAAAATAGATACCAGAATGACGGCAAGTCTGAACGAAATGAGTCCGCATCCTACCGATGTGCCCACGCAATTGGCCGTATCATTTGCACCGATATTCCAACCAACATATGCACCGGCTCCGAGTATAAATAGCAATATGGGCTCGATAATGGGATGACCTCCGCCTGGCCTGAGGTACTGATAACCACCAACAATCTAAAAATTAATACCTGAATCTTGCATGAAAATTAATGCGAAGTTGAGATTACATTAAAATGCAGTCAGCTAAACATATTATAGAACTTATTCAAAATACCAACAAGGTATAAAGGATTAAAATCATTTTATCTCATTAATTTTCACCCGGCGGGCGAGCCGGAGGCTGCCATCTGCTGCGTTATTAAGGCCGAGGCATAGTTGACTATAGCCTCGCCCTTAAATGCCTTGCATATGAAAGCCTCCGACTCGTGCAAAATTTAGGTAATAACTATTTTAATTTTATAGAATTTCAAAAATAAGTCAAAATAATAAATCAGGAAATACAGCGAATAGGGTCAATGTCACGACCAGAGGCTCGGTAGAAACATCGGTAAGGTTCCATTTAACCACTAATACATTTTGCGATGAGAAAAGCCCTTACCAATCACGTTGAATGTGCTCTCGGTTATGAAAAATGCATCTAAATCAATACTGAAGACAACTTCTTCAAGGCGTTTGAGCTGGTAATTGTTGACGATTGTCAGTAAAACTTTTTTGCGCTTTCCGGTAAAGGCACCACGACCGTATAAAAAGGTAACACCACGCCTAATTTTATCCATAATTCCTTTGGCGATCGAATCGGATTGGTCCGAAATAATGATCACCATTTTTCGCTGGTTAAACATACTCAGAAAATAGTCCGTCACCTGAGAGGTGATAAACGTCAGAACCAATGAGTACAGAATAAGGTCCAGATCCAAAAATCCGAAACTGAGGCTGAACAGCCCAAGATTAAAATAAAAGAAAAAGCGGCCAATGCGCACATTAAATTTTTGATTGAGAATAATGGCAATGATATCACTGCCACCGACCGAACCGAAGGAATGCAGATAAATACCGGCGCCTGCTCCGATCAGTGTGCCGCTCGCCAAAGCCGCCAACAAACGGTCTTTGATGGGAATTGCAAAGGGAATTAAATCAATGGCAAAGGTGACCACCAGCATTCCAAATAAGCTGTAAAAGAAAAAGCGCCGGCTGAGAATCAACCAGCCGGCGATGAACAGCGGTATGTTCAGCACAAGATACCATATGCCCGGTGACAGGCCCCCGAAGATATAATAAATGAGCAGACTGAACCCGGAAAACCCACCGCTAATGAAACCATTCGGGATGGCAAGCGCTTTTATACCGATGGATAATATAACGCCACCAACCGTGATGAGAACCAGATTCCATCCAACCGAATACGCTAGCGATATTTTTTGTGATTTCATAATGATTTCCCTCTGAATAAAATGAATTCCAAAACTAAGTATTCAATTTGCAAAATCAATTAAACCGTCATTTTTCAGCTAAAATACTAAGATCGCAAGAGGTTGGAAGCACCTCGCCGATTAGAAGCAATCTATGAATTCCGATCACAGATGATCATGAACTGTTGACCGGCAGTGCTTAGCGACTGAGTCCAATAAGGCCGACCCCCACAGCAATCAAAAAAGCGGGGGATAGAA
>JASFIV010000255.1:0-6574 GCA_050122475.1 Desulfobacterales bacterium
ACCTGCAACCATGATGGCAGCCCTCATAAGTATCGATAGAAATGAATAACGGGCAATGTAGATATTGTCCGCTGATTGCCAGTTTGTTTTCACCTTTGCGCATTGTAATATGACCCTAAAATTCAATCTCTCCTTTATTATAACGGATGATCAAATCACCCAATACATCTTCGAATTCAAATCCCTGTTTTCTACAAAGGTTCCGGAATACAGTCCATTCCTCTTTGAATTGCACGGGCATTTTAAGATATAAGTTGAAAAGTTGCTGCTTTCTCGGCAAAAATTCATTTTTCGGCGTTTCGATCGCCCCAACCTTTATCTTTCTCATTATATCCTCCTTTTCGCCCTCCTATAATTCATTTACGATGTAATAAAAAACAAGTTTTGTCAACTTTTGGGGGTTGAAGGGACGTTTGTGGAACAAAGGGGACGTCCATAATAAAGGTTCAGGGTTGAGGTTTTGGAATTTTTGCCTATGTCAATCGCCGCATTCCCGTCGCTCGTAACTGCATATAAAAACTCAGGTTAAATGGTTAAAAACATGGACAGAGCGATTCTGGAGGCAGACACCCCTTGCCGCAAATTCCCTCTTTCAATATCTTGATTTTTTCGTCGACGATAAAAAATCCAAGAAATGACCGCATGGATTGATTTTCCTGCCTGAAAATTGTAACAGGAAGCATGTTCGGAACTATTCTTATTTCCATCTGCACACTTATGCACATTTACGTCTTCTGGCGAGTCTCCTCAGTGCCTGTGGTGAGGCATTACGTGTCGTTGAACCTCCTCATCGCCGCAGGCGCACTCCTATGGGCCATCTTTTTCATCGGGCGTGTATACGGTCATCGAGGCACGGGAGCCCTGGCCACCGGAACCGAATTTTTGGGTATGATCTGGATGGGAACCCTGTTGCTGCTCTTCATTTCTCTTCTGGCAGCAGACATTATCACCCTGTTTGGCCTCTTGTTTCCCCGCATAGCGCCTTTGATTCGTACCTGGGCTCTGGGTGCCGGGGTAGTGTTTGCAATCATTGCCCTTGCTCAGGGTTTGCGGTCTCCGGTGGTGCAAAATTATGAAGTGCACCTTTCAGGGCTACCGCGTGAGATGGACAAAACGGTTCTTGTCGCCATGTCCGACCTGCACCTCGGCTCGTTGATTGGCAAACGCTGGCTTGCGGCGCGTGTCGCCCAGGTCAGAGAGCAGCGTCCTGACCTGGTGGTATTTCTTGGCGATCTATTTGAAGGGCACGGCCAACTTCAGGACGATCTGCTTTCTGTCCTGCGTGGCATCTCTGCGCCGTTCGGCGTCTGGGCCGTCACAGGAAATCACGAATTTCACGGCGGTAATAAAAGCATACGCCTTTTTGATGAAACCGGCATTCAGCTGCTACGCAATCGCTGGGTGGAACTGGGCCCTGGATTTATTCTGGCGGGAGTGGACGATCTGACAGCTCAATATCGCGCCGGATCTAGCGGCGATTTCATGTCGCCGGCGCTTTCAGGTCGGCCACCGGGCGCAACGATCCTCCTCTCACATACCCCCTGGCAGGCCGATAAAGCGGCACGTGCCGGCGCAGACCTGATGCTATGCGGTCATACCCACGGCGGCCAAATCTGGCCCTTCAGCTATCTGGTCCGCCGCACTTACCCGTTGCTGGCAGGGCGCTACGAGGTCGATGGCATGCCCGTCATCGTCTCCCGCGGCACCGGCACATGGGGACCGCGAATGCGCCTCTGGCATCCCGGCGAAATCCTTCGCATCACCTTACGAGCCAAAAAAGATATTGAATAAAATTTGAAATTTGCCTATGCCAACCGCCGCATCCCCAACGCCCGCAACCGATTCGAAAACATTCGCAAGATACGCTCCGTTTAACAACTGCTGTACAAAGATTTGTATTTGTACTTTATCTTGAGTATGATAGTCAAAATAGAAGGAGGTTCAAAAATGAAAACACCAAAAGGTTTGCTAATAAGTATATGTATCGTCATGTTTTTTGTTTCTTGTGCCGGTAAATCGCAGATACCGTTCAAAACCATGGTCGAGGAGGCCGATAGCCGTGTCGGAGAATCCGTGATTCTGGGGGGATATATCTTAGATTCTAAAATAAGCGGGGACCGGACAGATATTACGATCCTGCAAACCCCGCTGGATTGGAACACGAAACCTCAAACCAGGGATAAATCTGAAGGCAGATTCTTTGCTTCTCACAACGCCAAATTCAATGCGACTGCTTATTCCTCTGACGACAGTATCACTGTGACCGGAAAAATAGCCGGCCTGACTGAAGAAAAAGTCGAAGGTTGTCCCAGCCCTTGCCTCAAAATCGAGAGCAGTAACATACGCATGTGGCGGGCACATGTGAACTATTATCGCCCGAGTGGAGGTCCTGCACGCTAATTTGCATAAAATAAATGGTACTGAGGACGGGGATGATTTGTTGCGTTTCTATAAAGGTCAGATTGATGCCAACAACTTATACTGGCAATTAAACACAAATTTTCGAATTCAAAAAATATATCCGGATAAAAATGATGGTTAAGCATCTTGTATCTGCTATGGTCATAACGGCCATACTATCTTGCGGGCAAAATGAACCTATAGCCAATTATGAGCCGAAATCCCCTCAAGAGCAGGCGCTGAAAAACATTTTGCTGGCATTTCAGGATGGCGTGAACACCCGGGATTCTGATAAAATTGGAAATCTCATCCATGAAAAGGCTGCGATAATGACCGGCAGGGATCGAAAGATCATTTCCAAGGCAGAATATATCAAAACTCTTCCGCAAAGGCTTGCTGAAAATCCACCTGTTTCATTGGGAAAACCCAAAATAGCCGTTTCCGGGGATAAAGCAGAAGTGAAAATTTATGTCACCCGCGGGGATTATAAAGGTCTGATTGTTTTTAATATGACTTTTGACAATAATAAATGGACCATTCAAAGCTGGAAATATTGATATTATAGATCGGAAACTGACTTGCCTACTTTCATCACTCATTCTGTAGTCGCTGGCTCCTTCGCGTACGGTTTTAGCTCTGGAAGAGAATCCTTGAAATTTTGGATTTTGAGCATCGCCTGTTCTTCACTGCCGGATCTCGACGTTATTGGTTACCGCTGGCTGTACATACCGTACTATGATTTTTTTGGTCACCGGGGCTTTTTTCACTCTCCATTTTTTGCAGCAATACTGGGTCTATTAATTGCTTGCACCTTCTATCGAAAAGAAGGGCTTTTTTCGAAGCAATGGTGGAAATATTTTCTTTATTTTTTTGTTCTAACAGCCAGCCACGGGATATTGGATGCCTTGACCAATGGCGGTCTCGGAATTGCGTTGCTCTCACCGTTTACCAATAGCAGGTACTTTTTTCCATGGACGCCTCTCGAAGTCTCTCCATTGAGTATTAAAGGCTTTTTAAGTCAACGTGGTTTAGTGGTCTTAATGAGCGAGCTGTTATGGATTTGGATACCTTGCTTTTTAATCGTTTTTTTCTTGAAAATAAAACGCAATAATACATAAAGCGCCATTTGGGGAGCAAAATGGGCGCTTTAAAAGTTCAAGTTTTTGACGATTTACGAAGAGTAGATTACTAAGATTATATATTTAAGATGTGATAGAAATGTCACCTCATATAAATAGGAGGACGGACACCTTATGACTCTAAGTGACTACTCATGGCATAGGGAAAATTCAAAATGAAAAAAATAATCGGCTTTGCAAAAATTTGTGCACCATTTATCTTGCTTTCCTTCATCGTCATGATGGGGTTTTCAATCCGCAGCGGCCTCTGTGAAGATCTCCAAGATAACCCGGCGCTTGATGAGAAGGTCAGAATATTTTTGGAAAACACCAAAGGCAAATGGCATGATTGGAACATACCGTATTCTGATGGTAAGGTCCTGTATGATCTCATCATTAAAAACAAATACACGAGGGCTGTCGAAATTGGAACCTCCACCGGGCTTTCAGCGATCTGGATAGCATGGGCGCTGAGCAAAACCGGGGGCAAACTCATAACGATTGAAATTCATGAAGGGCGACATAAGAGAGCGCTTGTCAATTTCAAAGAGGCCGGACTTTCTGAATATATCGATGCGCGCCTGGCAGATGCCCACGAGCTTGTGGAAAAGCTAAAGGGCCCCTTTGATTTTGTATTTGCTGACGCAGATAAAGACTGGTCCAAGAATTATTTCATAGCGCTTGCACCGAAACTTGAAGTTGGCGGCTGCTTTACGGCGCATAACGCGAGAAACACCTGGTCAGAGGGCATCAGTGAATTTATCGATTACGTAAAAGGCTTGCCCAATTTCAAAACGACAATTGATACAACCAGCAGTGCGGGGATTTCGATCAGTTACAAGATAGCAGAAAAGTGATTGGGAAATTTTTTAGCTGAACGTCATGTCTGTGTAATATTCAAGCATCCACGCTGGGCAGCGCGATCCTATTTGTGGGTCAAGTCCACGCTTGTTTCTTTTCGAATTTTAGCAAAGGTCAAACGGTGATTTGAAATATCTCAAAATTTACGATAAGCTATTTTTATTCGGCTGTTCTGCCTGATTCTGCACCCATTACAAATGATTTGGAAGCCTATGAAGATTTGCCGCAGCTTATCGCCAAAACTTATCATCTTTGTATTTTTTTTAGCCGCCTGTCTTTTACTTTCTCTATCTTCATCAATTGCATACACAGGGGCAAACAAAAATAACTTCCAGCGCTCAATCGTTGATTTCCGTTCGCGACTGAACCCGAATTTCAAAAAGATCAAGCGCCAGAAGACAAAATACATTATTGTTCATACGTCAGAGCTCGGCCTCAAAGCAACCCTGAGAGTGGTCTCACGAGGAAAACATTTGCATAATGGCCGACGTACCGCCGGGGGGCACACCCATTATGTGATTGCTCGAAATGGGAGAACCTATCGAATTCTGGACAAGGCATATGTGGCCGACCATGCCGGCATCAGCATGTGGGACGGCGAGACAAACATCAGCAAGGTTTCTATCGGGATTGAGCTGGTCGGTTATCATTACACGCCCATCACTGAAGATCAATACCGGGCCGTTGGCCTATTAATTGACATCCTGCAGGATGTATATGAATTGGATGATAAGGCGGTTCTGACCCACAGCCAGGTGGCTTACGGACCGCCGAATCGCTGGCACAGGAAAAATCATCGTGGCCGCAAACGGTGTGCCAAAAATTTTATCCGGGCCAAAGCCGGGCTGGGGCCGACCTGGTCCCACGACCCTGATGTGCGTGCCAGAAGGCTTGTGGCAGACTACAAGCTTTCCGAAATTTTTTATGGCGGCAGACAATTTTACGCGCAAGAGGGTAACACGATCACCGGGAGCAATACCGCCTGGTCCATCGCAGGTGAAGATTTCGACAGTGAAACGACGGTTTACAGATTACCAAACGGTCAAAGCTACACGGGGGATCAAATCGCGGATACAATTGGCTGGAACCGGATTCCACCCAAAACCGTCGTGCTGCTCAATCAGGAAGACAGCTCTAGCTTGACAGCTTCCAAGGGATTGGTCAAAACGATCTCCGACGGTCTGACAGCATGGTCATTTGCCGGGAAAGAATACAATCAGGACACGACGATTTATTTTTTGCCTACCGGTGAAATAAAGTCCGGCTCGAGGATATCCGATTGGGATGACCTGCCGGCCAGGACCCGACTGATTATTGGATACCGGGGGCCATACAGAATTCATAAGAATCGCACTGCCTATCGGATCGCCGGTTTTAAATACAAAGACCAAAAAACGATTTATTACCTGCCGCCCAAAACACTGCTTGGCGGTCATGAAATCAAGGACTTTAATCAGCTTCCAGCAGGCACCCTAATGTTTCTTCCTTCCGCAGGGGTCAGGGTTCAGGGCTCTTAGTGCTGAGAGTCAAATCTTGAATTGTAAATTAAGAAAAGCGATTCAAAATAGGTGTTAGATGGGTATAGACCAGTCGGCGGTTTTTGATGATCATAATCGCCTGTTAGCAAAGGCTTTCTCCTTAATCCCTGATCTAGACGGCTTCTATTGTTGAAGGTGGCTTTGAACTGATGTTGTAGGTTACACTGACCACTCCGGGGACCTCCGAAGTGATTCGCGCGGCCAGTTTTTCAAGAATTTCATACGGTAATCTGGTTGGAGTGCCGGTAACTGCATCTTCGCTATCCCAGCAGCGAACCTCTATTTGAAAACCGTAATCTCGCTCTCCGTCTCTTATCCCGGTCACCCGGTCCTCATGCAAAATGGCTAAGTATTGGAAAGCATCGACCCCGGCTAACTCCTGTTCGACAACAGCGGTTGCCTTGCGTACCAGCGTGATTCGCTCGCGTGTCGTTTCACCGATTACCCTGGCCGCAAGGGCCGGACCTGGAAATGGCGGGCGATTGAATATCTCCTCCGGCAACCCCAACTCCTTTCCCAGAACCCGCACAGAGGGCTTTCTGAGCTGAATAATTGGCTCGATAACCTTGTAACCGTAAGCCTCTTCGGTGTCGATGCCAAGCTGCGCCAGAATGTTATGCTGGCGTTTGATTCCTGCCACTGTCTCTTCGACATCCG
>JASFIV010000256.1:0-6569 GCA_050122475.1 Desulfobacterales bacterium
CGCTGATTTTGCAAAGCTAATGTCCCGAATCAATAGGATCGATTTGTAAGCTGAACGTGGATTCTGTTCCATGGCCGGCGGCTTAATAGCCGCGTCTTGGATCAACGACATTCAGCAGGGGTTGGCCGGCTTGGCTGCGCCGGTAATTGTCGATGATTTGCGGCGCAACAGCTCTGGAAAAGGTGATGCTGGAGATGTGGGGGGTAAGTTTTATGCGGGGATGATCCCAGAAGGGATGTTGCGGCGGCAGGGGTTCAATTTCGAATACGTCCAGACAGGCGCCGGACAGCCGATCGGATTCCAGTGCTGTCAGTAGATCGTTTTCAACCAGATGCGCCCCCCGGGCCACATTGATAACATAGGCGCCGGCAGGCAGTTTATCAAAAGTTTCGCGGTTTAAAATGCCTTGTGTTTCCGGCGTCAGCGGCAGCATGCAGATCAGTATGCGGGTCTGGGATAAGAAATCATCCAGGGCCTCTGCGCCGGCGAAGGCGTCGACGCCTTTGATGGTTTTAGGTGTTTTACTCCAACCGCTAACCGGAAAACCCAAGGCGCTCAATTTGCCGGCAGCATCCTTGCCCAGCTGTCCCAGACCCATAATACCGATCCGCATATCGGCGGCCAGCAGCGGAATGCGGGGCTGCCATTTTTTTTGAGACTGATCGATCTGGTAGTCATCAAACTGGCGGCAGTAGTTGAGGGCTGCTAAAACTATATATTCGCTCATCGATTGGGCCATGGAATGTTCCACCACTCGCGTGATGGGGACACCGGCTGGCAGATTCGGATCTGCCAGGAGGTGATCGACTCCGGCGCCCAGTGAGGCAATGCATTTTAGCTGCTTGTATTTTTCAAACTCACCGTGGGGATGCTGCCAGCTGAGGGCAAATTCAATATCATCGACATCGCCGGTATCCGGCCAGATGCGAATGTCGATTCCCGGTTCCAACCGGCCAAGGTGTTTGACCCAGGATGTTACTTTGGTGTCGGGTGCGATTATCATTAGTGCCATATTCAACGCTCGCTTTTCTGTGTTTCATATTTATCATTCGGCAACCAGCCTTCTATAAATGTGCTCCTGGCTACTGATTTAAGCAGCGGCGCAGGTGCCTGCCATTTGTGTAAAGCAGCACCATTGTGAAACAACCGAGGACGAGGACGAGTAGGAGGACGATTACGATAGGTAGCATAAAATGTTCGTCCTCGTCCTCGAAAGCTTAAACCATCAAACACATGCAACTCTTAAGATGAAACCTCTGAACCCTGCTTGCCGCGGCACGGCGCTACAAAGCGAAGCCGAGAACCTTTGAACCAGATAATTTATACCGCTTGTCAAATTAATGTTCCGAAAAAAGGATGGCGGCATAATTGTTGTAGCAAAAAAACGTTACGCAATCGGAACGTTTTTTTGACAACTACTATAAAATTCAGCTTAGCTATTCTGGAAAAACGCATCGAACCGCTGACGGCTTTGCACCAGTGCCTGGCGGTCTTCTGAAAATATTTCCAGTGTAGCCGTGTCGTCATAACCGCTGCGCTTGATGGCCCGCGCAATTTTTTTAAAATCGATGATACCGCCACCCAGTGGGATGTGATCGTCGCGTTGCCCCAAATTATCACTGAGGTGCAAATGACCGATGCGGTGGCCGAATTTTTTGATAAATTGCAGGATGCGCCGACCGCCTTTGGCGCCAATGTTGGCGTGACCGGTATCCAGTGTCAGCTTGAGATCTGGGAAACGCTGCAGGATGTCAACAAAATCGTCCGGTTCAACAAAGGCCCGGCAGCGAGGGAACATGTTCTCCAGGCACACACAAAGCCCCAGTTTTTGGGCATGCTCGATGATGGCCGCCAGACTGTTATTCGCATGGGCCAGCGCGGTCTCCATGACGTAAACCCCCAGCCCCCCGATGTGCCCGGGGTGAAGGACAACCTTCCGGGCCCCCAGCTCAGCGGCAACTTCGAGCGAGTAAAACATCTCCTGCAGCGATGCTTGCCGGATGCTGTCGGTCAGGTCGGCTGTGGATACAAAGGTCGGCAAATGGCAAATGACGGACATGCCGCGCGAATTAAGATCATTGACAATTGTTTGCATCTGTTGTTGCAGGGTCGTGTAGTGCGCCTGGGGCGGATCCATCGTCAATTCAAGATAATCAAATCCCAGAGCGCCGATCTCTGTCAGCTCGTCACTGACCGGCTTGATCGGAAAATTCATTGCACCGTATTGCATGGCAGCCTATCTTTTGTTCAGATTATGGTTGGCCCCGGGCCTATTGAACGGGCGGGTCACCGGGAATCTCCAATATTAATTGTTAAATCGCCGGATACCGAAGGCGGTCGGGTCGATATGCGGCTTGCGTTCGCTCACCATTTCAGCCACCAGCTTGCCGGTGCTGGTCGCCATGGAAATACCCGACATTCCGTGTCCGGTAGCCACTATCAGATTGTGATGATTCGGAGCGCGATCGATAATCGGCAGGTCATCATAAACCATGGGGCGCATACCGACCCATTCCTCCATCACCGGATTGCCTAAAGGCGCTTTAAAGTATTGTGCAGCAGCGGCAGTCAGATTTTGAATCCGCCGGGCAAATATTTCGGAATTAAATCCTGAAAATTCCATGGTGCCACCCAGGCGAAACCCGCTTTTCCAGGGCGTCGCCACAACGCTTCTCTCATAAAAATAGCAGGGTATTTGGGGACAGGTTTCCGGTCGGGGCATGGTCAGGCTGTAGCCTTTGCCGGGTTGAACCGGAAGTTCCAGCTTTAATTGCCGGGTCAACTGTGGTGTCCAGGCACCGGTCGCCAGTACATATGCGTCAGCCGTGTAAGCGCCACCCGCTGTTTGCGCCACTCGAATATGCCCGTCACCGGCGATCAAAGCTTCCAGCCGGCAGTTTTCCTCGACAGCAACGCCCTGCGCCGTTAGGACGCGCTGCCAGGCCGGCATCAGCTTGTCCGGCCGCAGATGGCCGTCTGTTTTATGGTACCAAGCACCATATATGCCCTTGTGCAAAGCCGGTTCCAGCCGATAGAGCGCATCGGCGGTCAGCGGTTCCGCATCATGTCCAAAGGGCTTCAAAAGAGCGTTGGTTTTGCCATATTTTTGCATTGCGGACCGGGATTTAAATATCATCAGTACGCCTTTTTCCTCCCAATCGCATTCTATCTGTTCTTCTTTGAACAGTTTTACAAACAGTGTTCGGGAATGGGTTAATATCTGTTCCCTGGCTTTGATGGCGTGGGTCAGATGCTCGTGGTTGCACTTGCGGGCAAAGTTCAGAAGCCACATCAACCGTTTTTTATCAGGTGCCAGTTTAACATATAGAGGCGAGCGTCCCAGCAGCCAGCGTTGGGCTTCATACTGGATGGCACCGGGGGCGCAAAGGGGGACCAGGTGGCTGGTCGCAATCAAACCGCAATTGCCCTGGGAGGCGCCGGCTCCGATGGTGTCCTGCTCGAGCAGGCGGACCGTTTGGCCGGCTTTTGCCAGATAGTAAGCACAGGCCAGTCCTATGACCCCGCCGCCGATAATCAGAACATCACTGTGTTTTTCCATGAAGGGCTGTGTCTCCTGCTGGTTTGAATTTTCCAACCATATGAAACTGGGGCCGGTGTGTCAACTCAGTCCGCTGGGTGTATTGCGGAATCGGTAACATCCTGCAATTGAGTGCAAAATTAAGATATTTAATTTTAGAGGTGACGAATGGCCAAAAGACGTTTATACTTAGTCATTTCAAATTGCGGTTCATTTGCGATTGTTCTCCGAGTGGGCTCTGAAGCGCTTATGCCTTAATTCCGTTAGCCGGTATATTCATAAGGAAAATGACAGAAACCACCATAAGAGAGGGTCGGGTTATGAAAAAACAATCGATTTTCAACCTGGTTTCGATTGGGATCGTGGTTTGGGTGACCGGCGTCTTTTTGATAAGCACGCCTGTGTTGGCGAAACGTCCGGACCGTTCTACCCTTACAGGGAATTCAGAAATGCACTTGATTGGTATCATTGATCCGGATGGGTACAAACATGTGTGGCGGATACCAGGCGAGACGGGCGACGCCATTTCAAGCCAGCTGGCAGCTAAATACCCCAGCACAGAGCTTTATGGGGTTACCTATTTTCGTATCCCATCATGGCGGGGTACCAGCAAACTTGTCCTTGAGATCAATGCGCAACAGGATGTGCTCATTTCCAATTTAAGAAAAAAAATCAAGCGCCTCAAAAAAAAGACAGGTTATAGACAAATTATCCGTCGCCATGGTCAGCACCGCAATAGCAAATCGTTATCCGAGAGGGTATATGAGCTGGAGCGGCAGATGAAAGATCTGACGCAGGATGGCGGTTATCTTTAATCGATAATGCAGGATGCTGGAAAGGTCTTCGTTTTCTATTTGAGTCTATATTTAAAATCTTCAAAAGGCCATGAATTTCATTGAAAAACATCTGAAGCTGTTTCTGCTTTTTTATATGTTGATGGGTGGCTTTTTCTTTTATTTGATGGGCATAACCATAGATACCATCTTTGTCCCGACAATCGAACAACCAGAGGGATTTTGTGAAGAATGGACCGAAAGAGCATTCCGATGGCACCGTGCGCAAGATTGTGTCAAATTTAACAACCAGCTTGAAGAGCTCAAATACAAACATAACAAACGTATGGAAAAACGAACGGCCCGAAAGGTTCTGTTTCTCTTTCTGCTGGCCACCGGCATTACCTATCTGTTAATGGTTCTGCGGCCCACACTTTTTTTTGAAAAGGGCAACTATTTAAGATACACCACCGGTATCATCGCCACTGCGGTTTTAATGGGGGTTGTGCTGGGATTTATGATGCCCATTATTTACCAGGCATTACTGCCGGCTCCTTCGGATTGGCTGCCGCAAGAATTTATGGAAATCCGGCGGGCGCGCACGGAGTTGATTTTAAATCAAATCGCAGAAAGGGTTCAACTGGCGTCTCAGGAGGGAAAAGGGCCCTAGGTTGAATGGACTTAACGGGGACCGATAAATGAACGCTTCTCATCCATAAAATCAATTGCTTTCTGCATTCTGCGTTCATCAAGGGGAAACAGGGGATTATTAAAGTTTTCAGCAAAGGCTTCTTGCTGCGCTTCGTTTACCTGTCTGGATAATGGCGTATAATATAAAGCCAATTTCATACTATTTCTATTTTCATAGGTTTTCAGCTTGATTTTTGTTTTCTTGGACTTCCATTGATAGGTGGTTTGTTGCGCAGGACTACCCATTGAAATTCTAGGCACACCAAATTTGCTGTTAAAACCCCTTCTGAGATGGCTGAAAACCTCAATGGTTTTTATGTTGATGTAAACGGCAAAAAATTGATTCGTATAGGATCCGTAAAGTACATCCGGTATTTTGACCTCGTCAATGGTAAAAACGCGCTCTGGATTCGCAAAATAAATAACATTTAAATTTTCGCCAACTTTTTCAAACCCGCTTAACTCTGCCAGATTGGCTCTCCATTCGATCCCAAAGAAACCATCTTTCAATTCAGCGGCATTCGCATTGCTGCTGACCAGAAAACTAGCCACAATAACGATCAGATAAATTGACTTGCGCATCACCTTACCCTCGCAAAAAAATTGCCCGTCATAATTCCATTTGAATGGTTTTAGGTTAACCCCTTTGAGACCAATAGTCAACCATCGCCGACGGCATTCGATTCGATTTTACGCTCAATCTTGCGGAGGCCCTGGAACGTTGCCTTGTCGAACGCTGGAAGGCTGGGAAGCAACCGGGCTGGAAGGCTATAGCCTGGGAAGCTATGAGGCTCGAGCACTCATAAGATAGCCGGCCTTCTGGCCTCCAAGCCTGCCAGCTTTCAGGCCGTATTCATTAATATATCATGATTTGAGTAGTTTTTTCTTGGCTAAGACAAATTCGTCATGGGTAATGAGATCCTTCTCAAGCATATGGGCAAGCCGGTCGAGTTCTCGAATCCGGACAGCATCCGGTTCCTCCAGCTGATGTCGCGGATCGAAGGTATCCGCTGCCGTATTTTCGATTGCCACAGAACTTCCGGGCTGACCCAGCTTCAATGACGCGACCCCGCCCAAAAAACGAACTTCAACACTTCTGTTTTTAAATATAGCCGTCTCCTCAATATCTTTAAGCGTCTGTTTACCTCTGGTTTTAATGAATCGGTAGCATAGGTATCCGGAGGCTATTAAGGTTACCGTTATACCCAGAAAAATCCAGAGCATATACTGGGACAATCCGCGAAAAAAAATAATGACGATTCCGAGGCCCACAACAAACAGCAGATGCAAAAATAAAATTAGGTGACCCAGTAAAATGCCTCTGACAAGCGCTCCGTTTTCTTTATTCATCTGGCGTTGCCCTTTGAATAAGTTGCATTCAAAATTCAAGAATCCGATGTCGTCATGTCCGACGCGTCCGGTCAACGCTGGCGGGATACTTTTAAAAACCGATAGCGGTCGGCGGTCGAAACGCTGATTTCACGCACCTGTGTTTCCTGCAGAATGCTCAATTTGACCTTCACACCGGCGGGCCCTGATGCCCAGACCTGGCGAAAAAACTGAGCCAG
>JASFIV010000257.1:0-6545 GCA_050122475.1 Desulfobacterales bacterium
CAACTGACCTGTGGGCGAGAATACAACCAGTAGCGGTACGGTCAGGCTGCCGACTTCCTTGAGTTTTGCTTTACCGTCCGGATTATTACCGGTAATGTCGACTTTCATTGGTACTACACCGGTCTGTGCCAGGGCATTAATTATCCGGCTGTCATTAAGAACACCCTCCTCGAGTGCCTTGCAGTTTAAACACCATTCGGCCGTAAAATCCATCACGACGACCTTTTCTTGGCTGATGGCCGCTTCAAGGCGTTCGGGGGTATAATGAATCCAGTCGATCGGGCCCTTATCTGCCAGTCGCATCGCACCCCAGATGGGTACGGCAATCAAAATGAGACCCAGACCAACAAAAACCGTTTTCGTTACATTATTGGAAGCCAGTTGCAGCGTTCGGAAAGCCAGCCAGGCGCCGCCGATCGACACCAGAACCATAACCGGCCACCAGAACATTTTGCTGGGCGGATTGGGTGGTGAACTCAGCAGGGCACTGATCCCGACCCCTAAAAAATAAGCAGCCGCAGCCAGCATAAACAGGCCCATGACCTGCTTGATGAGATCACTGGCCGGTCCTGCCTTGGGCATCCGATTGACCAAATTAGGAAATGCCGAGAGCAGCAAATACGGCAAAGCCATTCCGCCGCCGATAGCGGCAAAAGTGGACAATGTAATCAGCGGGGTTTGGGTGGCAGCCCAGGCAGCGGCGGCGCCCATAAAAGGCGCGGTGCAGGGTGTTGACAAAACTGCGGCCAGAATGCCCAGGGCAAATGATCCCTGCAGACTGTCCTGTTGCGGGTTGATCATATAGATGAATTGAGGCAGGCGAAGCGAAAAGAAGCCGAACATTCCCAGTGCCATGATCCCGATGACAGTGCCCACCAGGATGGTAAAAAGCGGATACTGGAACAATTGATTGGTGGCGGTAAAGTCACTGACCATGGCAATCAGGATACCCAGGACGCCCCAAAACGCCAGCACGCCCAGTGACATTATCAGCCCCAGTAAAAAACATCGCCGGCGGTCATCGGCAGCATGCGACAGGCTGATAATTTTAATCGGTATCAGCGGCAGCACGCATGGTGTTAAATTCAGCAGCATTCCGCCGAAAGCCGCCACCAAGAGCAACATGATGCGCCCGATCCCCGACGCTGGATTAAGTGAAAATTCCCAGCCAAACAGACTAAAATTAATTCCGCCAGTCCCCGAAACATCTGCGCCGACCTTCAGGTTGGCAAAAAGCTCGGAGTTGACATGGGTTACCGGCGTTCCGGCTTCGACTACCGTCAGGGCTGCGTTCAGCTTTTTCTTTGCAGGAAACAGGCAGAAGCGATCAGAACAGGCTTGATATTCTACCTGGATATCCAGGCCAATGGATCCCAAAGATATCTGATCATCCAATTTAATCGAAAAGGTAATAATCGTGCGGCCGTCAAAAGACATGAGGTCTCCGCTGGCGTAATCTACCTTAAACGGCTTTGCCTCGGGGAAGCGAGCGCTCGCAATGCTCACGCCTTCAGAGGCTGTCAGAACCTGAACTTTGGTGGGATAGGGGATGAAATTTTCAAAAGGTTTGATTTGACCGGCATCGGCATTAATATGAAATCCGTCTTTAATATCGACCACAACAGCCAGAGTGACGGTATCTCCTGGGCGCGCCTGGTTTATCGACCAGGCGGTTTGCAGTTGAACCACTTCTTCCTTGGGGGCACCGGCATTCTGCAACAGGTTGCCGCTATCTTTCTGGTCTGTGGCACCGTCGGTCAGCGATGCTGATGCCATCAGGAGCAGCCCCAGGCTGCACACTATCTTAACATGCTTTAAATGAGTCAAAATGGTTTCGTATTTGCTAAAAAGGTTCATTGGTTCAAGTTAATATTAAGGTGTCAGGTGTCATGCCAGAGGACAGATGACAGAAAACAGAGGACAGAAGGTAATCGGCCGCTTCATCATGCAATGTTTTTGATTTTCTTCTGTCGTCTGACCTCTGTCTTCTGAAAGCCGACACCTGCCTGTCCTCCATAGCCTTTAAGGCGAAGGAGGGAAACCATAAAAAAATAAGACATAAAACGAGCCTATCATACCTTCTGTATTTAAAAAAGGGGAGGCGGCAATACCGTCTCCTCTTTTTGTTGTGCTGCCGGCGATCAAGTGCGCCATTCACCCCTGAACTTGACTTATGCGGACGGCTAAGATAAGAAACCGGAGCTTCAGCATATTTTATTTTGCTTATTTGTGTTATTTCAGCTAAAATACATAGTTTATGGCTCGACCAAATTTTGACACCATAGCCCTAACAAAAATTCTGAAATCCGATCAAGGAGATCAATATGGAAAAATTTCTATTTACGTCCGAATCTGTAACCGAAGGGCACCCGGATAAAGTCGCCGATGCGATATCCGATTCCATCCTGGATGCGATTATGGCTCAGGATAAAAGCTGCCGGGTCGCCTGCGAAACCCTTGTTACGACGGGGCTGGCCTTTATTTCCGGTGAAATTACTACCGAATGCTACGTCGATATGCCGCAGATCGTACGGGATACCATCAGGGATATTGGGTATTGCTCATCCCAGATGGGATTTGATTGCCAGACCTGCTCGGTGATTACCAGCATTGACCGCCAATCTCCCGACATCGCTCAGGGTGTCGACGCCGGCCAGGGCCTGTTTAAAGAACAGGGCGCCGGAGATCAAGGTCTGATGTTCGGATATGCCACCGATGAAACGCCCGAACTCATGCCCATGCCGATTTCCTATGCGCATAAGCTGTGCCATCGGTTGGCCACCGTTCGCAAAAATGGTGCCTTGGATTTCTTACGGCCTGATGGCAAATCCCAGGTGACCATTGAGTATGAAAACGGCACGCCCAAAAGAGTGGATACGGTGGTGGTATCTGCTCAGCATAAACCGGATGTAACCTATGACAATCTGAAAGAAGCGATCATCGAGGAAGTCATTAAGAAGGTCATACCAAATGAAATGACCGATGGCGATACGCGCTATTTTATCAATCCTACCGGGCGATTTGTGATCGGCGGCCCCATGGGAGATTGCGGCCTAACGGGACGCAAAATTATTGTGGATACTTATGGCGGCCAGGGTAGTCACGGCGGTGGCTGTTTTTCAGGCAAAGATCCATCCAAGGTGGATCGCAGCGCCTCTTACATGGGACGGCATATTGCCAAAAATATTGTTGCTGCCGGGCTTGCGAAAAAATGTGAAATTCAGGTGGCCTACGCTATCGGGGTGGCCGAGCCTGTCTCGGTCATGGTTGATTTGATGGGCACCGGAACGGTACCCAAAGCAAGGGTGGAGGAGATTATCACGGATGTTTTTGATTTGAGACCGGCCGCGATTATTGAACATCTGGATTTGTTGCGTCCGATCTACCGCAAAACGTCAGCCTACGGTCATTTTGGCCGCAATGAGCCGGAATTTTCATGGGAGAATACCGACATGGCCGAGGTCTTAAAAGACAAAGCCGGTCTGTAGGCCTCCGCTGATTCGGAAACCGTGGCTTTATGGTCAGGTGAGAAATTATTGTTTTTGCAAAAATCAATTTTTCCACTATTCCATTATTCCATGGGCTAGCGAACTGCAAATACCACCTCTCTACTATAAAATCTAAGTCTGGCTCTCGGAGCCAGCAAACTTCTTAAGGAGAACGATTACTGATGAAATATGATGTTAAGGATATCAAATTTGCCAAAGACGGCGCTCTTCGAATTGAATGGGCCAATCAGAACATGCCAGTTTTAAACCGTATCCGGAAACGATTTGAAAAACAAAAGCCGCTGAAAGGCCTGCGCCTGGCCGCTTGTCTGCACGTGACCACCGAAACCGCCTCCCTGATGCAGACACTCAAATCCGGCGGTGCCCAAGTGGCCCTATGTGCTTCCAACCCGCTCAGCACCCAGGATGACGTGGCCGCATCTCTGGTGAAACACGACAAGATGCCAGTATTTGCTATTAAAGGCGAAAACAACCGCACGTATTACAAGCACATCAATGCCGTGCTGGATAAGAAACCTCAGTTCACCATGGATGATGGCGCCGATCTGGTATCGACCCTTCATTCTGAACGCACCGAGCTCTTAACCCATGTTCGGGGGGGAACCGAAGAGACCACAACCGGCATCATCCGGCTCCGAAGCATGGCTGCGGATGGAGTTTTACAGTATCCGATCATTGCCGTAAATGACGCGCAGACAAAACATTTTTTTGATAACCGTTACGGCACCGGCCAAAGCACGGTCGACGGCATTGTGCGGGCGACCAACCGTCTCTTGGCCGGAACCCATTTTGTGGTCTGCGGCTATGGCTGGTGCGGCCGGGGTGTCGCCATGCGCGCCCGCGGCATGGGAGCCAATGTGATTGTCACCGAAGTCGATCCGCTGCCGGCGCTTGAAGCGGTAATGGACGGACTCACGGTTATGCCGATTGGCAAGGCGGCCAGAATCGGTGATTTTTTCTGCACCCTGACCGGCAATATTAATGTTATCCGCAAAGAGCATTTTGCCACTATGAAAGATGGCGCAATAGTGGCCAATTCCGGCCACTTTAATGTCGAGCTCGACCTGGGAGGGCTGGAGAAACTGGCCAAATCACGGCGCATGATTCGACCATTTACAGAAGAATTTACCTTGAAAGATGGGCGTCGCATCAATGTGCTGGGTGAGGGCCGTCTGATAAACCTGGCGGCTGCCGAAGGTCATCCCTCGAGTGTCATGGATATGAGCTTTGCCAACCAGGCGCTGAGCATCGAGTTTATGGTCAAAAATAAAAAGCCCTTGGCCAAACAGGTGTATCCGGTTCCGGAAAAAATAGACAAGCAAATCGCCAAGGAAAAACTGGCGGCCATGGGTACGAAAATCGACCGGCTGACCGCCGAGCAGCGAAAGTACTTGGCATCGTGGAATATCGGCACATAATTTTCGGTTCCTAAAAGGCCCTTTTTCCGATGGCCTGTGTTCTCCGCGCCATATAGGGCATAGCGCATGGCGCATAGGGCATAGCGTTTTGACTAAAACGAGGGAGTCAACTTTCAACGCTCTGCACTTTGCCCTATGCCCTATGCTGTTAAATAGGCCTCCGGTATAAAATCTGATTTTTCCTTGACCTTGGGCAAAATCCCTCATTTCTGAATCAAAAACTAAAAGAAATACATTAAAAAAGGCCTTCTGAGATCCAACAAATTGGACCTTACAGAAAGCCTTTTTTTTATTTACCTCGCTTGATCTCCTTGTTTTAAATCAAAACGCCACGTCCTATGCTCCATGCCCTATGCTATAGTCCTCGCGGGTTTTTGTGTCATAGCTTTATTGACACACCACAATTTTCTCGGTATTGAGCAAGAAAATTAAAGCTTAGCTTTTTGGTGTTTGATTTGCGTACTTGTAGTTTGCAGATACTTTGAGGTTTCTCAATTACCTTAATTGGGGTATTTTTATTCTAAAAGTATGTTCTTAAATTCACATTTGACGATATGGCCACTTTTAAAAGGGTGCTGAAATGAAGTTTTCTCCAAGAATTATATCGGCTCAAAAAATTATGTTGGCTATTGGATTGTTTGTACTTCTCGGCTTTATTGTTATACCTGCGATAGCATCGGACCGCTTTGTGGCCTACGGAGACGGTACTGTTACTGACACAAAAACCGGGCTGATGTGGGCTGCAAAGGACAATGGAGGACCCATAAACTGGAAAGATGCTTATACTTATTGCCAAAATTACAGCGGTGGTGGCCATACGAACTGGCGAATGCCTACATTAGCTGAGCTCTCGAGTCTCTACGATCCGAAAAAGAAAAACAAGCATGGTTACCATGTAAATAAACAAATAGGCATTTCTGTTCAAAGTTGTTGGGCATCTGAGACTCGTGGTTCCAAGGCAGCACGATTTAATTTTACATACGGTCAAGTGTATTGGCTCCGACAGTTTTACTCTGGTCCTAGCCGGGTCATCCCAGTGAGAAGCGGCAATTAAAAAGCTGGTCGTCTGTTTTTATTTTTTGCCGATTTTATCTTAATTGTCCAAATCACAATACATTTACTGATTCTATTAACCAACAATGTGCCATCATCAGTCAATAAAAAAACATGCGATACTCATTTAGTATCTGAAATAATTTCCGCAAAATCGATATTTGGTCATCTCTCAATATAACGTTACCTGGCTGATACTTGATATCCCAAATTTTCATTCAATTAAATTTCAGCCGATATGATCCAATATACAAAATCCCCAAATTGCATATTTCGTAATCACACCTAACAAATTTTCAGCACTTCTGAATTTCAACCTAAGGCACGAAGTCCACAATTTTGAACAAGCGTAATGTTTATATTTTAGCTTTCTTAATCTACAATATTCACATCATTTTAACATTTCAAAATCTTGCAAATCCTCTAATTTGACACAAAGTGATATTTACGATAATTCAATTTCACCATCCTAATTTAATTCAACATTATTCAAGCTGCTTAAACTTTAAGGGGAGGGTATTAAAATGCAATGCCCGAAGTGCCAGTTTGAAAATGTCGACGGGGC
>JASFIV010000258.1:0-6523 GCA_050122475.1 Desulfobacterales bacterium
AGTTTGGCAAAAAATAATCCGGTTGAGCGAAAACATATTTACGGTTGACTTTGAGGGGACCGATGCCGGTAAAATTAAGCAAGACGAGGAGGGTGCCATGCTCAGTCGCCTCGGCCGAATTTAGCCCGAAGGTCATACCTAAAATCTACTAACTTTTAAACGGCTTCAGGTTGAGATATGACGAACATACTGTCTAAGCTGCGAGGCGGTGACCGTCGCTCCATTGGAAATGTCGATATGGTGGTTGTGGCTGTCAAAAAAAAACCGGGCTTATTTAAAAATCTGGTCAGCGGTCTGTTTGATCCGGATGCGATCATACGGATGCGGGCTGCAGACGCCATGGAAAAAATATCTGCCGGCAATCCCCGCTTGTTACAACCCTTTAAATCGAAGCTCGTTGGTCTGGCGCAGCAGACCCATCAACAGGAATTACGCTGGCATCTGGCCCAGATGATACCCCGCTTAGATTTAACACCTCAAGAAACAAATACCGTAACCGATATTTTCGTTGATTATTTAACAGATGACAGCAAGATTGTTGTCACCTTTGCAATGCAGGCCTTGTCCGATCTAGCCACAAAGAAAGGGAGCGTTTCAACCCATGTGCTAGACGTTTTAGAGAATCTAACCCAAACCGGCAGCCCGGCCATTCAGGCGCGAGGGAAAAAACTGCTTCCCAAATTGAAAAAACTTTCGTCTATCTGAAACGAGGTGTTTATGCGCAAAAGAGTCTATATTGCCTATACCGGAGGGACGATCGGTATGAAGCGTACGGCAGATGGTTTTATGCCGTCCGCCGGATACCTCGAACGGCTCATGGACGATCTGCCGGAACTCAAAAGCGATTTGTTGCCGGAATACCAGATTGATGAGTACAAACCGCTGTTGGATTCCTCTAATATGACGCCCGTGGACTGGCTTAAAATAGCAAATGACATATCCAGCCGCCACAAGGCATTTGACGGATTTGTGGTCCTGCACGGCACCGACACGATGGCCTATACGGCTTCGGCCTTACCATTTATGCTGCAGGGGCTGCAAAAACCGGTGGTCATCACCGGTGCTCAAATCCCGCTATGCCGCGTCCGCAATGACGCCCGGGAAAATCTGATTACAGCATTGCTCATTGCAGCCAATTTTAAAATTCCTGAAGTCTGCCTGTGTTTTGGGGACAAACTGCTCCGTGGCAACCGGGCGGTAAAAGTCGATGCGGATAGTCTAGATGCCTTTGAATCACCGAATTTTCCGCCACTAGGGACGGTTGGCATTGAAATTAAAATAAGCTGGGATCTGGTCTTACCGCCCCCCAAAACCCGCGAATCAATAAAAGTAACCCCATTGAGCGAATCTCGCGTGGCCGGGCTAAGGTTATTTCCGGGCATTTCAGTGGATATTGTTAATAATTTCCTGCAGCCGCCCATTCGGGGGTTAATACTGGAAACTTATGGAATCGGCAATGCGCCCGAAGACACCGAGCTGCTCGCGACACTGAAAGCGGCCACCGACCGCGGGGTTATCATCGTCAACTGTACCCAGTGCCTGAAAGGTACGGTTAATATGGATGACTATGCTACGGGTACTTCGCTGGCAAAAGCCGGCGTCATCAGTGGCTTTGATATGACACCCGAAGCGGCTTTGGCTAAGTTGTCTTTTTTACTCAGCCAAAAATTGTCGGTTGCAAAAATGAAAGAAATGATGCAAACCGATTTAAAGGGTGAATTAACGCGGCCAGGATGACGGCGACAAAATGATAAGGCCTCACGCATAGTCGCAAAGACGCAAAGTAAAGTTACGCCGAGTTTAACTTCAATTCAACATAAAATAACTGGTATCGATTTTATCAGCGGAGGAAATAAATTTTCAAACTTAATTTTGAAAGGAAGAATTCTGAGGAGAGTAATGCAAAATAAAAACGATAAAGATCAGTGGGTGTGGGTGGTGGTTCAGGATCCCGGCGGCAATGAGCAGTTTGTGGGTCAGCACGATGAACAGGAGGACATCTCCTTTATTCCTGTTTTTGCCGACAAGGAAGTTGCCCAGCAAGGCTTATTGGGTCTGACTCGCCAGCCGGGACACAAATACGAAGTGCAGGCCATTTTACGCGAGGAATTAATAAAGGACGCCGCAGCCGGCGGTTTTATGATCTTTTTGCTAAATGAAAGCGGCGACGTACTGGAAAAAATTAAGCCTTAAAACAGGGCTTACAGCCCTGCAGCTCATCGCTAATAGCTCATAGGTCTTAGCTTGTATGTAAAAGATTTGGGACACAGATCAACACAGATGTTCACAGATAGAAAAATTGATTTACATAAAAAATCTGTGTTTATCTGCGAAAATCTGTGTCCTAAAAAGTGCTGATGGCTCATAGTGAGTGTTAACAGCTGTGAACTATAAGATATGAGCTATATGCTAAGAGCTGCTAGGAATCCCCCATGAATCGCATCATTTAGTTTTCCCAATCGGAGACCATCGCCCACCGTGGCAAACGGGATCCCCAGCTTTTTGATTTCCGCTGAAAGTCCTGCGACGGATTGGGCCCCGGAAGCCAGAATAACATTGTCAAACTGAATCTGTTTCGTTTGATCTTCTTTTTCGAATATTACAATTCCGTCGCGGATGGAGGTCACCCTGGTGCTGGTTTTCACCTTAACTCCATAGCGCTTCAGGTTATCAAACACGATCCATCGCGTTGACTTACCGATATCCTGTCCGATCCTGGGAAGCATTTCAAAAACAGTGACCTTTGAAGAGCCGCGAAATAATAACTCCCGTAATCGTTCGACACCGATGGCTTCATAGGTAAACAAAAAATGAAGGGTCTCGGGTGTCAGCGTGCCTTTGGTAGCAACAAATAAAGCAGTTTCCAGACCGACCGAACCGCCGCCGATGACGGCAACCGATTTTCCGAGCGCCGGGTTTTCTTTCAAGACCTGCCAGGCAGAAAAAACACAGGGATCATCATATCCATCAATTTGCGGCGTTGATGGTTCGGCACCCTCTGCCAGAATAATATAGTCTGGATTTTGTTGCTGGACAAAATCCGCATCTATGGCTGTATTGAGATGCAATGGGATTTGGTGCTTTTTAATCTGCGCCCGGTAATATCGGATAAATTCTAAAATTTCCTGTTTATGCGGCGGAGCACCCGCAATCCACAGTTGACCGCCGATATCTGAATCTTTTTCAAACACGTCGACTTGGTGACCGCAGGTAGCGGCTGTGATGGCAGCCTCAAGGCCACTGGCACCAGCCCCCACAACCATGACTTTTTTGGGATGATCGGTTTTTGTAAGTCGCCGCTCTCCCTCGAATCCGGCCCGGGCATTGCCCACACAAAATACCGGCCGGCCGCTGAATACCTGATCGGTGCAGCCCTGAGAGCAACCTACGCATGGACGAATTTCTTTCGCCTTTCCCTCAAACGCCTTTTGGGGCCACAGGGGATCAGCTATTAAAACCCGACCCAGATTAACCATGTCGGCATAACCGTCTTTGATAATCTGCTCAGCTTTGTCGGGGTCCGATATGCGATTGGATGCAATGATAGGCACCGAGACGGCTTTTTTGATATTCAGCGACAAAAAAGCAAAGGCGGCCCGGGGCAGATGCATGGGCAGCTGCGGGACGCGCGATTCATGCCAGCCACCGGTCACATTGATGGCGTCCACGCCGGCCTTTTCATATATCCGGGCAAATTCAGGTGTATCCGTATCGGTATTGCTGTCGCGAACAAAATCGTTCCCCGCCATACGGATGGTCAGTGGATATTCGGGGCCCAGACGTTTACGTAACAGTTCAATTAATTCTCTGGGAAACCGCACACGGTTTTCAAAGCTGCCGCCATAATCATCGGTTCTCTGGTTGGTGCGCTCGGAAAGAAATTGCGAAATCAGATACCCGGCCGAAGCCAGGATTTCGACGCCGTCAAAACCGGCTTCCTTGGCCCTGACCGCCGCCTGGGCGAAGTTTTTCTGGGCCTGCTTAATGTCCGCGATGGTCATTTCACGCGGCGTCGTCTGAGAGTAACGAGAATAAACCGCAGAGGGCGCCATTGGCTGTTGGCCACCGATAAACATGGGGTGTGAATAGGCTCCGGCATGAAATAATTGAATCCAGGCCCGGGCTCCGCCATCTTTGATAATGGCGGTCAGTTTCCTGAAATCAGCAATCGCTTCATCATGGGTCAGCGATAAGGCGATGGCACCTGATCCGACATAATCCACCCCCACCGGTCCGACCGTCACCAGCCCGGCTCCGCCTTTGGCTCTTTCTGCAAAATAGTTGTAATACCGATCGTTGAGTTTCCCGTCCGTTGAATACAGCAGCCCCAGCGATGGATAGGCAATTCGGTTTTTTATTTCCAGGGTATTAATCCGGATGGGGCTGAATAAACAAGGGTACATGATGGATTATTCTCCTTTTTTTTGCATGAAAATAGATCAGAATCCTAGTGTCGCACATCGCTACAGATAATCGTAGGAATAGCGTAAAATATAGATTACATGGCACTCAAAGTGGATCCTGGTCTTTTTTATTTCTGATCTATTTTCACCCTACGGGCAAGCCGCAGCCTTCCATATGCTGCGTTATTAAGGCCGAGACATAGTGCACTATAGCTTCGACCTTAAATGCCTTGCCTATGGAAGACTGCGACTCGTGCAAAATGCGCCATTGCATGAAAATAGATCACAATTCCGGTGTCACGCATTGCAGCACATACTCACAGAAATATCGTATAATATAGATACCGTTTATATTAAAAAGCTTCATATCATTGGATCGCCGGAAATACAATTCTGCGCGCTTGTTACGGATACCGCTGGGCGTGTAGGGGAGACGGTAAAATATATTGAGGTTTTAACCTGATTATAATAACATATGTATTAACGCGGATTTCAAAGGTTCCCACACGTATCATGCAGGGAAAGAGACATATCGAGGGCAAAAGAGAATGAGCGAAGATAACTTAAATGGCAATGAGCGATCTGATAAAGAGGAAGTCGCAGAGCAAGCGGAAGAAAACAATCCGGAAAGGGAAGGGTCTGCTGAACCGGCGGCCGCTCCAGATGAAGTAAGCGAAAATAACGCCGAAAAGCGCATGGCTCAAGAATCAGCCCCTCAGGAGAATGCACCGATCGAATCGACTGCTGAAGCGTCGGCTGCCGGCTCAAATGGAGCTGATAAGATACAGGCAGTTGAAGACTTTGATCTGAATTTGTTGTTGGATATTCCGCTGGAAATAACTGTTGAACTGGGGCGTAATCGCGTTCGGATTCAGGAGTTGCTGGAACTCGCGCCCGGCTCAACCGTCAGTCTGACCAAACTCGAGGGTGAACCGGTTGATATCCTGGCAAACGACAAATTAATTGCCAGAGGAGAAGTCGTTTTGCAAAATAAGAAATACGGCATTCGTATAACTGAAATTACCAGCCGAATGAACCGCATCAAAAGCCTGCACTAAAATCCATCCTAATAATGCTTTTATCGAGCACAAACAAGCGCAGCCGTGTGGCTACGTAGATGAAGATTCGACAGATTTAAAACCACGAAGAACACGAAGAGCAAAAAGAAAAAATATAAATTCTCCCTTCGTAAACTTCGTGCCCTTCGTGGTGTAATAATTCTGCAGGTTGAGCATCTTCTATACACTTTATTCTCGTCGTCGTCTTCGTTATCTAAAGTCACTATCATTCCGCCTAAGATTTCTGAGATGGTACAACCAGTGTCCTCACCTCGTGGCCGGCCACTGCTAAAAACCGCTTGAGGTTTTCTTTTGATATCAAAAGGGTACTGGTGTTGACCAGCGGATGAAATTGAAACGCCTGCTGCTCCCATAAGCTTTCATCAATGATCAATTCAACAGAATGGTCAGGATCGTTGACCAGTGCGAAAATGGTCACCGATCCGGGATCAACGCCCAGGAACTTTTTGAGGCGGTCGGCCGAACCGAAGCTCAAGCGGCTGGAACCAACCAAACCATTCAGCGCTTTGATATCCACCCGTTTGTCAGCCGGCACGATCACCAGAAAATGGCGTTTTCCTTTATGATCCCGTAAAAAGAGATTCTTGGTTTTGGCCGCGGGCAACGGCGGCACAAGGCGCTTGACATCGTCGACGGTATATACGGCCGGGTGATCATAGCGTTCAATTTCAATTTGGTTCTCGGATAGAATCTGATAAAGGTCGACCATTGGTTTTGCCTCCTTTGTAATTGGAAAATCATGCCCTCCGCCGAAAGTCAAGGGGACAGACAAGGCTTTGGCGGAATAGCGCCCTTCATCATACGCTTGAGCAAATCGGACGAGTGGTCCAATGGCCTTTCGCCCCAACGATTATAATTCCTTGACAGCAAAATCGATCTGTCGTTATACCAAAACCCTATAGCATAACCGTTTGTTCAGCTCCATGGGAGCCGCGAAACGTTATGCGACCGAACGCACATTCAAATGGGCAAATCGGAGGCGTCATGCAGAAAAACCAGTTGCTTTATCTGTCCAAGGCCGATGTGGAAGCCATCGGTGTT
>JASFIV010000259.1:0-6513 GCA_050122475.1 Desulfobacterales bacterium
CATTTTATCCCATGTTCAATTGCTGGCCCGCAATCTGGGTATTCCCAATGTGGCTATCGACGAAAAATGGTTGCCCTTGATCCAGTCTATGGCCGACGAGCAGGTCGTTTTGGCCGTCAGCCCGCGAGGAATTGTGCAGTTGGCCGTCGACGGCCCGCAGTGGAATTCCACCTTTGATGAAAATAAGGGCCCCAAAGACTTATTGATTCGACCGGACCTCAAAAAACTGGATCTGGATAGCCGTCGGCTGCGTTCACTGGATACGCTGCGCAGCACCGATTCGGGACGGATTTGTGGGCCCAAGGCCGCCAATCTGGGTGAACTCAAACACTACTTTCCCGAAGCGGTCGCCGACGGCCTGGTGATCCCATTCGGGCTTTACCGGCAATTGCTCGAGCATCCTATCGAGCCCGGCGGCATTTCCGCTTTTCGCTGGATGCAGGATCAATATAAAATCATGCAGCGCCTTAAGGGCGACTCCCAGAGACAGGACCAAATCATTAAAAAATTCCTGGAAAAAATACGCAACTGGATGGTGAACCTGGACCCGGGTGAAGATTTTCGCAATCAGCTGCGGGCCGCCATGCAAGATACCTTCGGTCCGGATGGAACATACGGCGTGTTTGTGCGCAGCGACACCAATGTTGAAGACCTGCCAGGGTTTACCGGTGCGGGTCTCAATTTAACCGTGCCGCATGTCGTGGGATTTGAAAACATTATGGCCGCTGTTCAACGTGTATGGGCCTCGCCGTTTTCCGAGCGCGCCTTCCGCTGGCGCCAGGCCTATATGGAAAGCCCGGAGCATGTTTATGCCTCCGTGCTGCTGATGAAAAGTGTTGCGGCGGAAAAATCCGGTGTTCTGGTGACCGCCGATATTGAAAACGGACAGCCCGGCTGGCTGACCGTGGCGCTCAACGAGGGTGTTGGCGGTGCGGTTTCGGGTCAAACGGCCGAGGAGCTCAAGATCAACATGCAAAACGGTGACATCCGTCTGCTGGCCCATGCCACCGATCCATACAAACGGGTGTTGATGGATGAAGGCGGCGTTTCAAAGATTGCGGCCAGCGGGACGCCGGCATTGCTCAGTCAAGCCGAAATCCGACATTTAATGGATTTTGCCCGCACAGTACCCAAGCGCTTTCCCAAATTGCAGGACGCCCAGGGCCGGCCCGTGCCGGCCGATATTGAGTTTGGTTTTTACCAGAATCGATTGATGCTTTTTCAAATCCGGCCCTTCCTGGAAAGTACCCGCGCCCGGCAGAATCTTTTTTTAAATAATCTGGACAGTCGTCTGCAACAATATCATACCCAGACAGTCGATCTGGATGACATCCCACCAGAGGTGCAAGAATGAAAGCTTTTATAACTGCTGTCGCCTGTGCGATGGGCTTGATGATTGCCGCCACCTGCGGGGCCTATCCGTTGGATGGTTATGCCTACACAGGTATCGCCAGAGTCGAAGCTTATCGCCTGGCGATGGAAGGCAAGGTACGGGCGCCGAAACAACCTCCCGGTGCTCTGCTGCCAATGGATCAGGTGGATATCCGCTTGGAAGCCAGGTCACATTTTGAGATTCCGCCGCCTGACGCTGAATTTGCGGCCCAGGTGAAAAATTTGTTGGGTGCCGAAGCAGATCGCTATGCCGTGGCGGTTCTGGATTTAAGCAATTTTGAACAACCCCGCTACGCCGAACACCGCAGCACTGCAAGAGCCAACCCGGGCAGCATAGGAAAGATTTTGATTGCCCTGGGCGTTTTTCAGGCCCTGGCGGATGTCTATCCGGATAATATAGATGCGCGTTTGGAGATATTGCGCAATACGGTGATCACCGCCGATGAATTTATTCAATCGGATCATCATGTCGTACCGGTCTGGCAGCCGGGCAATGCGCGCGTACGCTACCCAAAGATAAAGATCGGTGATCAGGCCAGCTTTTTCACTTATTTGGACTGGATGCTGTCGGCCAGCTCCAATGCAGCCGCCAGTATGGTATTGAAACATCTGATGCTGCTGGTTCACTTCGGCACGGCCTATCCGGTCAGCGAGGTCGAAGCCCAACAGTTTTTTAAGGAAACGTCCCCAAAAGAGCTTGCCGCCCTGCTGGCGCGGGCACTGCAGGATCCAGTTTCGCGCAATGGGCTGGATTTGAAGCAGCTGCGCCAAGGATCATTTTTTACCCGGAATGGCAAACGCCTGGTGCCGGGCACCACCAGCTACGCCACCCCTCAGGAATTGATGCGCTGGTTGATCAAACTCGAGCAGGGAAAACTAGTGGATGCTTTTTCGAGTCGTGAAATCAAGCGCTTGCTGTATATGACCCAGCGGCGCATCCGCTATGCTTCGGCACCGGCACTGGCGGCTTCGGCGGTTTATTTTAAATCCGGTTCACTGTATAAGTGCAAACCTGAACCGAATTTTACGTGTAAAAAATACCACGGTAACGTCACCAATATGCTCAATTCGGTGGCCATCATCGAGGCACCGGCCGACCAGCGACAGCTGTATTATATGGTGGTGGTCATGTCGAATGTATTGCGCAAAAATTCAGCTGTTGCACATCAAACGCTGGCCACGCGTATTCATCGTATGCTGGAAAAATATTACAAGGTGGGAAAATTCAGTGCTAGTTCGTCTCAGTCTGGCAAACAACCTCGTCAAGGGCAACAATGATTTTTTGAAGCCATTGCTCCCCATGGCGACTTTTGGCTAAAGCGACCGCAATATAACGTCGGCCATCATGCTCGATGATGGCGCTGTCGGAATGATAGGGCCCCCAAGTACCGGATTTGCGGTAAATTTCTGAGTCCGGCTGAACCGTTTTGAGCCCTTTGACAAATTTATGCTCGATTTCGGTTTCCGCCAGAATTGCCTTCATTAGTTGGCTCAACTGCGGTGATACCAGCTGGCCGGTTTCCAGCAGGTAATAAAAGCGGGCCACCTGCAAGGCTGTGGCACCATGGGAGAGATTGTGGAGGGGATCCCGTCTCTGGGCCGGGGCCTTGCCGTACTCTTTGCCGACCCAGATGCCGCCGTGTTGTTCAGGATCGTACAGACGGTAGCGGGGCGATTGCAGCAGGTCGGCCAAATAATCGATCCCAACCCGGTCGAGCATCTCGGAGGCCGCCGTGTTTGAAGAGTGCCGAATCATTTGTTTGAGCTTTTCAAGGGTTTCGGCGTCAAGGGTCATTTCACCGGCGGCTATTTTTTCAAAGGCACCTAACAAAATGGCAATCTTGGGTAAACTGGCGGCATACATCATTTCATTGGGATTAACGTAAGCCATGCGCGGATCGGAAATATCGGTGATATCTACGACCACAACGCTCAGATTTTTATGCTCGGCAGCGCCGTCCAGTTTGAGGGCATTGATGCGCTTTTCCAAAGCTTTTTGCAATCGGGGATCGCAGCTTTGGGTCCAGGAATCATCCTGAGATTGTGCACCGGTCAGACTGGCGCACATCAGGACAAAGAAGATCAGCGCCAATAATTGCTTGAACCTATTCATAAAAGTAATTATTACGCAATAGTCAAAAAATGCAAGCACAAAATTCAAAAAATGACGTCACGGCCGAATGTGAAGCCCGATACCCGATGTTACGCACCCTGGGTGCTCGGGCAGGTTTTTTATTTCTGAACTTTTTTCTAATCATCATGGCACTTTACCAGCTCAAGCCGGCCAGCCGTTCGCTGTTCATCGAAACCCTGGGTGCCGAGCGTTTGCCGTACATCTGGATCGCCACGGCTGTGACCATGGGCGCATTTATCACCTATTATCATCGCTTGGTTGAGCGCCACAGCCGCATAAACGTTGTGCTTGGCACCTGTTTGACCATCTGTGGGCTTCTGATCGCTTTCCGCTTGTTGCTTAAATATCCCGGGCCGATTGTGCCGGCCTGCTTTTATGTTTTTGTTGATATTTTGGGCGTGGTTCTGGTGGAACAATTCTGGAGTCTAACCAACTCGATCTACACCACCCATGAAGGTAAATCCTGGTATGGGTTGGTGGGAACCGGTGGACTGGTTGGCGGTGTGGCCGGGGGCTGGGTCTCAGCCATGCTAATCAAGCACACACCTTTGCAGACACCGGATCTTTTGCTGACCGCCGCCGGCATCATTGGGACAATCTTTGCGTTGACCTGGCTGATGGGACGGGTGGGCATTTACTGTGAGGTCGAGCACGTGGTTCGCCCCCATCAGAAGGCTAGTGGCGGATGGCGTATTCTGGGCCACAGTCGCTATTTGTTGCTGATTGCTGCCATTTTGCTTTTAGCGCAGCTGGCATCGCCGCTGGTTGAGTATCAATTTTTGAACACGGTTGAAAGCGCCTACCCGGACCGCGAAGCGCGCACAGCCTTTTTGTCCTTGTTTTTCAGCGTATTGGGCATCCTGTCGATAGGCGTCAATTTGGGGATCACGCCCCTGGTGCATCGTTATCTGGGAGCGATCGCCGGGTTGCTCGTTCAGCCGCTGATGATTTTTATCTTTTCCTGGTGCTTTTTTCTGCAATCAACGCTTTTTTTCAGCAGTGCGACTAAAATCAGCGATCGGGCGCTTTCGTATTCAATCAACCGGGCCTCCAAAGAACTGCTGTATGTACCGGTCGACTCCGTTTTGATCTATCAGGCCAAAGCCTGGATTGATATGTTTGGCTACCGCCTGTTTAAGGTGACCGGCTCGGTTGTCATCCTGCTGTTCACCCAGTGGTTGCCGTTTAAAGTCAGCGTGCCCCAGCTGAGCTGGTTTACCATTTCTATTTGCACCATCTGGATTGCCATTATTTTTGTGCTGCGGCTGGATTATCAGGGGGTCTGCGAGGCTTCGGCCAACAGATGACAGACGTCAGAAGACAGATGTCAGATAAAAAAAGCGGGAAAGTATAACAACCATTCTGACCTCTGAAATTTAATAACCGTATTTTCTAAAATAGTCATCTGGATCCGATTGCAGCTGCGTTAATCGGTATCGATAGCGGCCAATGATGGCCTGTTTGCTGCGCGTATTGGCATACGCTTCCGGAGGGAGTTGTTCCAACCAGGCGATCTTTTCTTCCAGTTTTTCCGCTTCCGCTGCGATGCGCTCTTTGCGAGATGGCGGTTTTTTTGTGGGGGCTGCCTTGGGGGGGGAGGCTGCATCGGCTTGATCCAGCTGTTTGATAACGGCTTCTACGTTTGTTTCGTTTATGACCTCCTGTATCGCATAGGCGGATGGGTCGGACGTTATTTCAGGTGTGGTTTTAACGGGAATCGATCGTTCGGTCGGTGGGGTGTGGCTGTAATGTTTGACACCGTTTTCATCGGTCCATGAGTAAATTTCAGCCTGGCCGCCGGATACCGTCAGTGATGCCAGAATCAACACCAGAACCACAGTGTTGGATTTCATTCTATCTCCTTGATATTTCTTTTGCTGCATGGCACTTTGGCTTCAGTTATCAAATAATCCATAATAAATGATGACAAATCTGCCTGCAGCTGTCAAATATTACCTGGTAATAGCTGGTCGACACAAATCCGAATCCCATTTTAGCGAATACCATGGCACTAAATGCTTTCGACTGGGGCATTATCATTGTCTACCTGATGGGAATGATCGGCTTAAGCGTTTATTTGGCCCGCGGCCAAAAATCCGGTCGAGATTATTACCTGGGTGGCAACAAAACGGCGCCCTTGCCCATTGCCCTGTCCACCATGGCCACCCAGTGTTCGACCAACAGCCTTTTGGGTGCCCCGGCTTTTGTGGCCTTTGCAGCCGGCGGCGGCCTCATCTGGCTGCAGTTTGAGCTGGCGGTTCCCCTGGCCATGATTGTTTTAATGGCGCTGATCTTTCCTCTGCTCAGGGGCTTGAATCTCATTTCCGTCTACGCTTACCTGGAAAACCGCTTCGATGCCCGCACCCGCACCCTTGTCAGCCTCTTTTTTCAATTTATTCGGGCTCTTGGAACCGGTGTTACCGTTTACGGTATCTCACTGGTCTTGATGCTTTGCCTGAACCTGCCTTTCTGGGCGGCGGTGCTGATGTTGGGGGGAATTACGATTGTGTATGATGTGCTCGGCGGCATGAAAGCCGTCATCTGGTCCGATGTGATTCAAATTGTGGTGCTGTTTGGTGCCATCCTGGCAGCGATTGTGATCGCTGTGCATCTGGCCGGCGGCCTGCCCGTTGTCTTTGATCAGCCGGCAAGATTGCGCGCCGTCAATTTTAGCAGTCATGGCCTGGGAGATGGCCAAACGTTTGCGTTCTGGCCGATGCTGATCGGTGGATTCTTTTTGTATCTGTCCTACTATGGATGTGATCAGACCCAGGCTCAGCGGGAGCTTTCCACCCGCAGTGTAGCGGACACCAATCGGGCCCTTTTTTTAGACGGCATGTTGCGCTTTCCATTGGTCTTGTCCTACTGTTTTTTGGGTCTGTGTCTGGGTGCTTATGCCCTTTTGCACCCGGATTTTGTTGCCGCTTTACCGCTGACCGACACGGGTGAACCCAATTATAACGTGGCTGTGCCTGTTTTTGTCCTGA
>JASFIV010000260.1:0-6512 GCA_050122475.1 Desulfobacterales bacterium
AGATGATACGCGCCCGGAATATGTCGAGACCATGATGGCTCAAATCAAAAAACATCATCGCGGGCCATTCGAAAATATTCAATTGGATTGAATTGCTGGGCGTATGTATGCTGGCTGCTGGTTACCCGCTTTTTTTGAATGACGAGCCCCATTCGGTCCGAGCTCATGGCCAAGGGCAGTCGAGTCGAAGCAAGCAGCCCGACTGGTTTCGATGATCAATAACCGGGGGCCTGTTTTGCTTGACATTAAAATTCCAAATCATTTTGACAATTAGGCTGACAGGTTGTATTAGCTAAGTTTTGTATAAAAATTAATTCGGAGTTGAAATTGCGTATAAGGTGCATCTCGTCAACCAAATTACAGAAGTACAACTCAATACCTGTTAGGCATAACGCATGAATTTCATTTTATCGTATTATTTTTCATGCATAATTCAGGTGAGAAGAGCGCCCAACCGTAATCATATGAACATGAGTATATCGAATAAGCATGGAAACCTATCATTATCTTAAAGAAGAAATCCTAAAGGTCAATCAGGACATTCAGGCGTTGATATCGAAGGCGAAATCTATGCCCGGGATTGACGAATCGCGATTTGACGACTGGGCCAACACCTGTCAGAGACTTCCGGATCAGATGTCGGAAGATATTATGCGGGTGGCGGTCGCTGGGCCGATTAAGTCAGGAAAGAGCACATTTCTAAACTCAATGCTTCAGGGCGATTATTTAAAAAGAGGGGCCGGCGTGATCACATCGATCGTCACCCGGGTGCGCAATGGTAAACAGTTGAGCGCACAGCTTTTTTTCAAGTCCTGGAATGAAATCAATGCAGAAATGGAACAGGCTCTGGTTCTTTTTCCAACTCTGGAATGGCGCCGAATCAATTCAGGAGTGGATATCCGTAAAGCCGGAGAACGTGAGCAGATTGAAAAAGCCCTCAAATTATTGAGCGCTGACCAATTAATATCACACGATACCCGCAACATAAACAACGTCCTTTTATCCTCATACATTAAAGGATACGAAAGCGTTTACGATCTCATATCTGACAAGAATACCACCCGGCAGTATGATGCCAAGGCCTTTCCGGAACATAAAGGCTTTGTGGGTGATGAAAATCTGGCGGTTTACTTAAAAGACGTTGAACTGGAAATCCCATCAGACGCATTTGCGACGAATATTGAAATTGCAGATTGCCAGGGCAGTGACAGTTCAAATCCCATGCATCTGTCGATGATACAAGATTACTTATTGCTCACGCATATGATTGTGTATGTGATCAGCAGTCGCACCGGCTTACGCCAGGCGGACATCCAGTTTTTATCCATCATCAAAAAAATGGGTATTCTGGATAACACCCTGTTTGTTATTAATTGCGATTTTAGTGAACACGAATCCATGCATGAGCTTCAGGCGCTGGTGAACAAAGTAAAAGAGGAGCTGGCTCTGATCAAACCCGAACCAGAGGTATTTACCTTTTCAGCCTTGTTCAATTTATTTTCTTCGCCCAATTTGACGCTGTCAGAAAAAGATCAACTCCGAATGCAGCAATGGAGGACAGAGGCTGAATTAACGGAATTTTCAGACCAGGAGACGCTGAAATTCAAATCAACCCTTGATTCAAAACTCGGCAACACGCGGGGTGCGGTGTTGTTGAAAAATCATTTGGAACGTCTCAGCGTTATTTTATCCGGAATGGAAAATTGGATCGGCATCAATCAGGATATTCTGGCGCGGGATTCGGAAAGCGCTCAGGAGCTGATCCAACGGCTAAAGGAACATCAGGAACGGGTCGATCAGATGAAAACGGTTCTAAAGACCACCATATCCGGTGCAGTTGCCAAGATCAAAAAAAAGCTCAGCGTTGACGTGAACCGGTTTTTTGATGTGCGGTCCGGTGATATTTTTCGCAAAATCGTGCAGTTTGTTAAAGAATATAAAGGATTGACGCAACCGGTGGACGGGAAAGCGGATTTGCCCGGTGTTTCCAAGACCATATACCGGGGTTACCAGGAGTTCAAGCAATCGCTGAACAAATTTATGACCGAAGATATCAACCCGGAGATTGTTCGTTTTGTCAAAACCAAGGAGCATGAAATCGGTAATTATTTTGAAACCATCCTTAGACCCTATCATGGAGCGCTTTCAGATGCCTACGATGAATATCGGCGCATGATGAACAAGCTCGGTGTGAGCCTGAACAACGAAACACAGCTCAAAATTGAGTTGCCGAATCTAAAAGCTCAGCTGGAACAGTCCGGACCAAAGCCGCCTAAGCTGGTGACGACAACCCAATATTCAGCGAAAATAAAAACCGCTGCACTGTTGCGCCTGGGTGTTTACAGCCTACAGCAAAATTTAAAAAAGCTGCTCAAGAAACCCTCCCGCAAGCCAACCGATGTGATTCAAAAGGCCCTGAGCGGGGGCACCCAGCAGATGAAACGAGACACGATGCGCTTAATCGTCGAGCAGCTTAAAGATTACCGTGAAAATCTCAAGTTCGCCTTTTTGTTCAAACTCATCGAAAATTTTGCTGAAAATCTAGTCGACCTCATGCAGGATCGCTTTCAGCTATTTGTGACAGACTTATCTGCCATTGCCGATCGGTTAGACAGCACCAAGGTCGACAAGCAACACACATTGCAAATATTAAAGGAAATGGATCAGTGGTCTGCCGGTGTGAATGAGAGCATCAGTCATTTGCGGCGACGGATTGAACAGGCCAACTGAAATTTAAAAAGGCGTTTGGGGACTCTGCATAACACCGCGGGCGAGCACGACGACAAGGATGAGGATGAATCAAAATGCTCGTCAGCTATCCAGCGATTTAAGCCTGGCCAGATTTTCTCTAGCAAATTCAATGGATGCATCTATCGTCAGTGCCATTTCATAGTACCGAATCGCTTTGGCGGTTTGCCCCATATCACGATAGTTTGAAGCGATATTGGCATAATCAATGGCCGAGGATGGATCCAGCTGAATGATTTTTTTGAAATTTTCAATGGCGGCCTCATGCTCTTTTAACTTGAAATGGCAAAATCCCATCAGATTATAGATGTCGGTTCTTTCCGGATCCAATTCAACGCCTTTTTTTAGCACATCGAGGGCTTTGCGGTATTCACCCATATCTTTTAAAGCAACACCTAAATAGGAGTATATGCTGGGAACATCCTGCTGATTGGGTTCAAGATTCAGGGCCCCTTCGAAACATGTTAAGGCCGTCTTGGGATCATTTAGTGCCAGGTGGCAGGATCCAAGATAAAATTTAACATAGTATTTGCCGGGTAAGTCCTTGTCGAATTGACCGAGTTCACTGATGGCCGCGCTTGGACTCTGGTTTTCAGCGATGTGCTTGGCGGCAAACATGCCGACACTGGTAGCCAGGGCCCGTTCCCGGAAATGCGCTCCGGGTATAATCGTGTAGAAGGCGGGGATTTGCAGATCCACATGCATCGTATCAACCAAAAAGACTTCCATTCCAATTTGCTTTAGCGCCGCCAGACAGTCTTCCACTTCGACTTTTATGTTTTCGTGCGATAAATCCGGCAAATCCTGGATATCAATTTCCTTGCCCGGGTTCATAATATAAGCGGCTTCTGCCAGATCCGTAAATTTGGGCAGCCCGCTGGCCACATAATTCGCCGCTGTATCAAAGTCACCTGCCAGCTGGGCCACTTCTGTAAGCGCCCGGCTGAATGCCTTTTGGGGATCCGGCGTTGTTCCGGCAGTCCAGACGATTTCACTGAGCTCAGGAAAGGTAGCCGGATCATAGGCTAAAACGCCAACACTCGGGATGCCAGTATCGAGCGTAAAATCAGAAATAAACAGCTGCACACCGGCTTTGCGATATTTGCCGATCATTTCAACCACCAGCGAATCGGTAGCTGAATCCGCGCGGATTGCCGGAACCTTCAAACGATTATGACTGATGACCGCAGAGGTGTGTCGCTCGATGATCTCACAGATTCCCTGACTAATCGCTTCTTCAACGCAATTGCCGGCAGAAGGGCCATTAAATTCATTAATAGCAAAAAACCAATCAAAAGGGACCAGTGTCTGTTCTTTGCGGCTTAAATTATAGGCCCAGGTCCACTTAAGGGGCAAATTTTCGAAAATTCTCTGTGTGACTGGCAGATCATCCGACTGGTCGTGGACCGATTTAGCGATCATTTCAAAGGGTAGAACCCTATCTTGTATGTTGCAAAATTTTTCAACGAAAAAGTTTTGAGGATTTTTCACAAAACTGAAAAAACTGAATCGTTCGGCCAGCTCCATTACAGCACTGGCTTCGGATTGACTGGGCGTTCCGCCTTTGCCCATCTGTTTTTTCGTTCCGATGGTCTGGCGGGCATCTTTGCCGCACAGGCTAAAATAGATCGGTATGTCCAATCGGCCGTTGTCAATACGGACCGTGCGCTTGAGGATATCCAGGTTAACTGTTTTAAGTCTGGCCTTGAACCGTTGCACCGTATCTTCTGGTGATATGATTTTATCCTGGTCCAAGGTATATCCTTTGTAAGCATCTTTTAGCTCTATGGTAAACGGATTGCGTTTCATTTTATTTGCATTCTGTAAGGGTTTTAGATTGACCGCTTTAAATCATTTTGATATAAAAACAGCCCGTTGTGGGGATGTAGCTCAGATGGGAGAGCGCGGCGTTCGCAATGCCGAGGTCAGGGGTTCGATCCCCCTCATCTCCACCATAAATAAATCAATACCTGAATTTTGCATGAAAATTAATGCGAAGTATAGAATGCCTTTAACGGCAGCACGTCAAGCAAATTTTAGAAATACAACAAAAGATCCGTTTGGTATAATGGATGAAGATCAACTTATCGCATTAGTTTTCACCCGCTGGGCGAGTCGGAGGCTTCCATCTGCTGCGTTATTCAGGACGAAGCATAGATCACTATAGCTTCGCCCTGAAGTGCCTTGCTTATGAAAGCCTCCGACTCGTGCAAAATTAAGGTAATAACTTGGCCCGGTTTGTTAAAGCCGGGCTTTTTGTTTTTTGTACCACAAGTGGTATCAAAAATGTGTTAGATGCCATAAGTTAAAACAAAAAAAAATAAATTCAATTAATCTTAAAAAATTGAATCAGGAGGTTTAGTTTTTCATTTGTTTTTGCTGTCGGTGGATGGAGATGGTTTTACGGATCAAATTTAAGATTTACTTGACTTGACAATTAACAAAAGTGATATCTGTACTACAGGCAAAGTTTGGATATTCTCAATATACACGAAACTGGCTAATATTGGTTTTTGGAAAGTTATCAATGAAATTACCAATATTTTTGCCCTCTTAAAAATGTAGAGCCTTTTTTCCTATGAAATTTTAGATATAAATTTTCGATACTTTTTTTCATAATTTAATCTATTTGCAATTTAGATGTTTCAGCTAATTGCTTGTAATTATTATAATGTTTTAACTATCGGTCTAACATATTTATTTCGCATGGTTTTTGCATGTTTTATTAGAAAGCAGAATGCATCAGGTAAAATGAATTACAAGTGGATGGAACTCCAGATAGACGAAAATAAAAGGAAAAACATGATTAAACAAAATGCCTCAATGGTAATTCATTTTTCCATATTCTTTCTGCTAATCATTAACTTTTCAGTTACCAATTTAGCCTATTCATCCGAGTTTGAAATCGATGAAATAATAACTGCAATCAAAAATGAAATCAAAATAGCCAACATAGCTGAATTGGGAAGTCCCAAATTCAAAATAGAAAATGTTTATGTAGCCTTAACTGTTGTTTCAACTGAGACAGAAAAGGGCGTATTAGCTGTTAAAATTGTTGGCTATGATAACGAGGCAGACAATGAAGTATTAACCTCTAAATCATACCATAAATTAAGTTTTTCATTTCAACCGACTGATACGTCTGGTTTTTCTCCAGAAATATCTCTTGGCTTGGTTGAACCGATAAAAAAAGTGAAAGCCTCATTGAGAAAAGCCTATAACACACCCCCATATTTTCAAATGGAAGGATTTACTTTCAAATTAGAATTTGCGATCGAAAAAGACACTGATGGGCGGATCAGTTTTACAGTAATTGAACTAAACGGCTTAAAAGCACGGAATGTAACCACGCATACAATAACAGTATATCTAAAAATCCAAGACTAAAACGTAAATTGACAAGCCGCGCGGCTTGTTAGTAAATAAACCCTTGAGCATGCGATAAACATGCTTATGTCTTTGTTAGACCACGGGGGGAGGCTGCATTTATATGTTTGTTCCTCTCGTTCAGGGTAGCTCATTTGTTTTCTGGGGCTACCCTTTTGACATTTAAGACCGGTTGGTGCGTTTCTATAATGAATCGGGGACAGTTTATATCTGTTGTAACTTTTAGCGATCGATCGGGTCTATATAGCGGTACTCGGATTTTTCCGAGTCACCTCAGAGTAAGTACGTCATAGTGCTTCATTCTGACCTCCTTTTACGGGTGGTTCATGTCGATGAGCCACCCTTTTTATATTCGAAATCGTATCTGAGGCGATAGC
>JASFIV010000261.1:0-6507 GCA_050122475.1 Desulfobacterales bacterium
TCATCAAAAAGTATGTCAAAGACCAAAGAAAAACCTATAAACAGATATACCGCGGACAGCTCAAATTATTTGAAGACATCGCATAGAGATGATACCTCGCAGCTCTGCTGCGGGGTAGTTCATTTTAAATTGATCGCCGGAGGCGGACCTTAAATATTCAATATACAATATTCAATCTTCAATATTTAAGGGCAAGGAACAACATATGAATAGTGAAGATATAAGAATCGGGGTGTTCGTCTGCGACTGCGGTACCAATATTGCCGGAGTAGTGGATGTGCCAGTGGTGGTGGAGTTTGCCCGGGGATTGGAGCATGTTGTTCTGGCGGATGAAGGCCGTTGGTCCTGCTCGGTAGACTATCTATCCAAAATGCAGGAGTTGATCCGGGAACATGAAATCAACCGGGTCGTGGTTGCCAGCTGTACACCCCGAACACATGAGCCGCTTTTCAAAAGAACGACCAAAGAAGCCGGTGTGAACCCCTATCTGTTGGAGTTTGTCAGCATCCGCGAGCAGGTCTCCTGGGTACACATGAAAGAGCCTGAAATCGCCACCGAGAAAGCCAAAGATCTCGTTAAAATGGGTGTGGCCAAAGCAGCGTTGCTGGAAGAAGGCCAGGAAATTCGTTTGCCGGTGAAAACCGATTGTTTGATCATCGGCGGCGGAATGGCCGGCATGAATGCGGCTCTTAGCGTTGCCGATCAGGGATTCAATGCCTTTATCGTTGAAAAAGAACCTGAGTTGGGCGGTGTATTAAACCAGATCTGTTTTATTTCCCATGACAACTACAAATCACCGGCCACCAGGGTCGTAAAGGCCAAGGCAGATCAGGTTAGGACGCATCCCCAGATTAAGGTTTTTACCGATACTCAGGTGGATAAAGTCGACGGCTACATCGGTAATTATACGGTTACGCTTAAATCCAACGGTGATGAATCCGAGCAAAATTTAGATATTTCCACCATTATTGTTGCCACCGGTATGCAGGAAATCGAACCGGACGGTCAGTTTGAATACCGCAATGATCCCCGCGTCATCACCCAGCTGCAACTGGATAATAATTTAAAAAACAAGGAATTGGGAGATGTGAAAAATGTGGTCATGGTCAGCTGTGTGAATTCCAAAAATGAAAACCGGGGATGCTGCAATATCGGCTGCCATACATCTGTCAAAAACGCCATTGCCATTAAACAACTGTCCCAAAATGCCAGCGTCCATATTCTTTACCGGGACATGAGCTTGATCAAAGAAGAGGGCACGGCTCAACAGCTTGCCAAGCGACTGGGCGTTAAGTTCTTAAGATTTCCCGATGACCGTTATCCGGAGGTTCACAAAGAAAACGGTAACTTGAAAGTAAAGGTTTACGATCTACTGGTCGGTAAGGAATTCGAACTTCCTTCAGACCTGGTTGTCCTCACAACAGCTTTCAAGGGCAATGATTCCGTGGAACAGGTGAAAGGGCTGCTCAAGGTATCCACCAACCCGGATGGATTTTTCCAGGAATCACATGTCAAACTTGGTCCCTTGGAATTTGCCACGGATGGCGTTTCCCTTGCCGGATGTGCCAAAGCTCCGATGACCTTCAAGGAAAGCATCGAAGAGGGTATCGGCGCGGCCATGAAGGCCTCGATCCCCATGCAAAAGGGCTATATCGAAACCGAAGGGATCGTTGCCGATATTGATTTGACCAATTGCAGCCAGTGTGGCCTTTGTTCCAAACGGTGCCCATACAGTGCCATAAAAGTGGATGCAGAGGAAAATCCAGAAGTCATCAAGGCACTTTGCAAAGGATGCGGGCTTTGTGCGGCTGATTGCCCGAACGAGTGCATCAGCATCGTCCATTACTCGGACGACCAGGTTTTCGCCCAGGTCGAAGCGGCACTCGAAGAAGCGCCGCAGGAAAAAATTATCGCCTTTGTCTGTCACTGGTGTGCTCTAGGCGGCGTGGATATGGCCGGCGTCAGCCGACTGCAGTACCCTTCAAATGCACGTCTGATACGTGTGATGTGCTCGGCCCGGGTCTCGATGAAGATGATGCAACGGCCATTTGAGCTGGGTGCTGCCGGGGTGCTGGTGGCCGGCTGTGAATTTCCGACCTGCCATTATATCGAAGGCAACTATGCCGCCGAAAAAAGACTAAATCGTGCTCAGAAAAAGCTGGCCAAAGCCGGCTTTGATCCGGAAAAGCTCTGGAATGTCTGGTGCTCTGCTGCGGATGGGCCCAAGTTTGCGAATACGATGAGAACGATGATAAGGGAGTTAAAACTTTAAAAAGCCCGCATATTTTACACGATAGCTGGGTGACGTTCGAATCTTGCAAAATTTATAAAGGTTAAGCCCGTTGCCGTTAGCCCGTTTGCCGGTAATAAAATAAAACCAGACTTTGATACAACATTAGCCGGCCTAACCGGCTCAACCTGCTCAACGGGGCAACCTATATAAGAGATCTACTTATTTGAGGTAGCTCCTGTTTCAAAAGGCCAATACGTTATGACAAATACTGAAAAATTTGCTGAGCGTTTCAATGACATAGAGATGTTTCGCTACTGTGAGCAATGTGGACGCTGTAGCTCGGCCTGCCCGATCACCGGTATCAACGGGTTCAATATCAGGCGCCTGGTGCGGCATGTCGAGCTGGATCTGATTGATGAGATTGCCGGATCGAGCATGCCGTGGTTTTGTGCGGTCTGCGGCCGATGTGAAGATGCCTGCCCCAACGGCATTAAAATTCTGGAGATTACGCGAACCCTGCGGGCCATCGGTCCGGAAAATCAGATCCCGTCGAAGCCGCAATGTACGGAAGCTTGTCCGGCCGGCATCGATGTGCCCGGCTATCTGCGGCTTATTGCTGAAGACAAACCGACTGAAGCCTGCAAACTGATCATCGAAAAAGCCCCGTTTCCCGGCACTTTAGGCAGGGTGTGTACCCACCCCTGCGAAACGGCCTGTAAAAGAGGGGAGGTGGGTGAATCGATTTCAATTTGTGCCGCCAAGCGCTATGCCGCCGATAAGGCCGGTGACCTGACGGAATGGATGTCGGCTGCCGGTCCGGATTCAGGAAAGAAGGTTGCCGTTATTGGTGCCGGCCCTGCCGGTCTGACAGCTGCGTTTTACCTGAGAAAAAAGGGACATCGGGTTACGATATTTGAGGCCCGGGAAAAACCCGGTGGCATGCTGCGTTACGGAATTCCATCCTACCGGTTGCCTGAGGATGTGCTCGATAAGGAAATCGAGTACGTGTTGAGCACCGGAATCGAACTGCGGATCGGTCAGAAACTGGGCGTGGATTATGAAATCGATCAGCTTAAGCAAGAGGGTTTTAGGGCGGTCTTTGTCGCTGTTGGCGCCCAGCTCAGCCGAAAAATCGAGCTGGAGGGATCTGAGCTGGATGATGTTTACTGGGGTGTTGAATTTTTAGCTGCTGTCGCAGAAGGCAAAGAAATGGCCGTCAAAGATCGGGTGGTGGTCATCGGTGGCGGCAACGTAGCCGTCGATGTAGCCATGACGGCCTTGCGCCTTGGGGCCAAGGATGTCAAGTTAGCCTGTCTGGAAAGCCGGGAAGAAATGCCGGCCAATCCATGGGAAATCGAACAGGCAAGGGAAGAAGGCGTCGAAATGCTGTATTCCTGGGGGCCTGAAAAAATAGATAAAAATGACGGCAAAGTTGCTGGCATCGAGCTGGTGCGTTGTACGTCGGTTTTTGATGATGAGGGTAACTTCTGTCCTTTTTTTGACGACACCCGTAAAAGCATCGAAACCGATCAGATTATTCTGGCCATCGGGCAGGCCAGTGAGACGGCCTTTTGTCAGGATTTTTGTTTTTTGGATGACCAACGATCGTTGCCGGTAAATAATGGATTGATTGCAATTGACAATACCACCCAGGAAACTGAAATGCAGGGTGTATTTGCTGGCGGTGATGCTGCCAACGGCCCGGCGACAGTTATCGAAGCCATCGCCGCCGGACGCCGAGCGGCAATCTCAATCGATATTTATCTAGGCGGGGATGGTACACTTGAATTGGGAATTGGGAATGCGGAACGCGGAAATGGTCAACCCGATTATGACGGAAAGCGAGAAGCCGGATTTGTTGAGCGGAAACGGGTTGAAGTGCCATCCCTGCCCCTTAAACAAAGGCATGCAGGATTTTCCGAAGTTGAGCTTTGTTTCAGCGACGAACAGGTAAAAAACGAAATGCATCGTTGCTTACAGTGTGACCTGGAAATTTGCCTGGCCAAGCAGAGGCGGATCGAAGAGCTCGATAGCTAAATGTTCATACTTTTTGATATTATTTCCTACCACTTGATCAGCTTAGATAATGCGTTACGTTAAATCATGAGCTCTGAAGTTCACTTGTAACAAAGGAAAAAAATATGGATAAAGATAAACTGCTGGAAGGCAAGCGCATCCTGATTGTCGATGATGAGCCCGACGTGCTGGATACCCTCGAAGATTTGCTGCCGATGTGTATCACGACAAGAGCCGCGACTTTTGAAGAAGCCAAAGCGTTATTGGAAGATCAGTATTTTGATATGGCTATTTTGGATATTATGGGCGTTGAAGGATACGAATTATTAAAGATCTGCAACGAAAAGCGCGTCATTGGCGTCATGCTGACAGCCTATGCCGTAACACCGGAAAATATCAAAAAGTCCTACGATGATGGGGCGGCCTCCTTTGTTCCCAAAGAAGAAATGCATAACATTACAACCTTTTTAACGGATATTTACGAAGCCAAGGAAAAGGGTAAGAGTTTCTGGTGGCGCTGGTTCGACCGTCTGGCGGATTATTGCGAGCGCAAATTCGGGCCGGACTGGCAAAAAGAACACGGCTTCAAGGTCAGATAGACCCAATACCTCAAATTCCATTCTGAAAAACGATTCTTTGATTTAAGTTTCGTCCAATCGAGAAGCAATTTTTATATCAAAACCCGAAGGTCAATCCGACTGCGATATTTTAAATATAGCGGTAAGATGGAATTCTTAAAATTAGTATAAAGCTAACCGCTATTGCCGGGCAGGTTTGCAAACATGCTAAGTGTTTACTCAGGCACGTAGCGCGGGTAAGTAGACTTGCTTAATCTTGAAAATTCCAGATTAATTTCGACCGTGGCAAAAGGAGAGTCCGAATCAGTAGTTTTAAGAATATTACCTTCAGGATCAATAATCCAGCCAAGACCTCCGCAGCTGATTTTATAACCAGGTGGATACCATAAATTAGATGATATAGAGTAAGCACCTGAACAAACCGCAGTCGCCTGACCACCTGCTAACCATTTATCGACTGAATTGTGTGGGGTAGCACGAGGTATGCATAACAAATCTACCCTGGAAGCCGCATAGTGACGTGCCCATTCAAAAAACCACATTTCGGTACAAATTTGAACACCAATTCTTACAGATCCAAAATATGCAGTATCAAACGATTTCAACCCCCGGTCGTACCATGAATGTTCCCAATATCCATCTTCGTCTGGTAAATAGTATTTTTCACGAATAGGAGATGGGTGATTTAAATCTTTAGTCCAGATATAAGCTTCATTTCGGCGACTACCAATGCTATTGATAATGGGTCGCGTTCCAACAATTGCTGAAGCCCCTAATTCATTTAGTTTGTTAATATATTTATTATGGCGCTCGATAGCTTGTTCCCATAGGTCAGGATTGGGGTTTTTGTCAGCGGCAAGCCATTCAGAAAAACTCATTTCTGGCAAAAGAACAAACTCGCTTTTTTCTGATGCAATATGTTCTTTGAGGGAAGAAAGATATGTATCTATTTGACTTTCTCTGGGATCCAATTGGCAAACTGTAATTTTCATTCTAAGCACCCATATTAACTTATTTTAGATCATTAACCAGTGATTATCATGTCAGAAAAACAAATATTAGCCGATTTCATGTATGAGAGTATCCAAAAATTAGCAAAATTACAGGTATGTAACGGCTATCACAGCTTTTTCAGGATTTCAAAAAAAATGACATGTTGAAGATCCTACAAATTTTATAATCCTACAAAACCCTGTGTTACAAAGCAGTTAGCAAAACTCTCATAGTTATACAAGAATTTGATATTCCCTGTTAATATCGTTGCTCTTTGACTCTGAAGATTTAGTTAGAATTATCAAGCCGCAAAGTGAAAATAGAAAGATATAGTAGGTGTTTTGGAATGGTCGATAAAATCTTCTATCTCATAATTTAGACATCAGGAGCTTTAGAATTTTTATCGGAAGATTTTAGAATAGTGACTTTAAGCTTTTTTACTCCAAATTGAAGCGCTTTATCCTTTTCAGTTACCTTCATTGCAATATCTACCCGATCCTTGTATCTTCTATTCATTCTATCGGTAACTGTGCAAACACCATAATGTTCTATGGAAAGTTGGGTGCCGAACGGGACGAAGTTGGCCGCACATCTTTTTAGTCCTAAGTTAAGGGCCTCACATATATTCTCCCCATTTGCTGCTATACAAGGATCTCCATAGTTTTGTTTTGGATCCCCTACATTGTA
>JASFIV010000262.1:0-6455 GCA_050122475.1 Desulfobacterales bacterium
CTGGCTGATGCGCTTGGTGCCGATCGGTTTTCAATACTGGGCGTATCCGGCGGTGGGCCTTATGTCGCCGCCTGCGCTCATCAGATCCCACATCGTCTCAACTGGGCGGGCATTATATGTGGCATGGGACCCATCGACACCCCAGGATTGACTCTGGGTATGCCCTGGATATATCGCCGGGGGCTGCTGATCGCAGGTCGCTTCCCGAAAATAGCGACGGCGCTGTACCCCTTTTCAGGATTCTTTTTTCGTCATTACCCCAAACAGATGTTATCCATCATATCCAAAAAAGTTGCCGAACCGGACAAAATGGCACTCAATGATCCTGATTTGATAGATGCCTTGTGCCTATCTTTTCAAGAAGCTTTTTGTAGCAGCCTTCGGTGGCCGGCGGCTGATGTGGTTTTATACAGTCGTCCCTGGGGGTTTGACCTGGCAGACATTCGCATCCCGGTGTACCTGTGGCACGGCGAAAAGGATCGGATCGTACCGCCGGAAATGGGGCGTTACATAGCTCAGGCCCTTCCCGATTGCCGGGCCACCTTTTATGTGAATGAAGGCCATTTCTCAATTATCCTGAATCGAATGAAAGAAATTTGGCAAATCTTCTGATTTGAAAGCAAAACCAGCGCCTCTACCGGCTCATGCTCCAGGGCGACAATTCATGTCTCCAGAAGGACGCTTCATGCCGGAAAATGACACGTCATGGCTCCAGGCGGATCATTCAAGCTTGAAAACGACAAATCAGTTGTAATACCTATTTCGTTTTGATATTTTTAAAATTAAGAAATGACTTTGGATTTTTAACAAATACATTTTCATTGATAATAAGCATTTATCAGGGTGGTCCCATGCCGATTTTAAAACTTGATAAAGACGATGAAAACAAAGAAATTGAATTTGAACTGTTATACCTCAAATCTCTGACAACCAGAGAACGTTTTTTACTCATGCAAAAAAAATCCGATGAAATGAAGAAAATGCTGGCAAAAAATGGATACCGAAAGTCTGCTGAAATCGTTAAAAGAACATAAGGTTCAATTTGTAATCATCGGCGCTACTGCCTTTCCCGTTCATGGCTATTCTCCAGCTACCCTCTCTTTTTTGTCTTCACTTTTTTTGCCGACAATGTAAACTTTTCGAATATTTGATACCGTCTCTTGACTTTGAAACCGACAAATTTGCCACCCGATGTACCATTTTGTTTTTTTATACCGCTTGTCATAATAATGTTCCGAAAAAAGGATGGCGGCATAAGTGTTGTAGCAAAAAAACGTTCTGCAATCGGAACGTTTTTTTGACAACCACTATAACACCTCAGGGCGCTTCAACCCCCTGATTGTCCCTGATTGACAGTATAACCAAATGCTGTGATAAATTTTATGTCTGAAACAAAATATGCACCTATGCACACTTTTGGCGAACGGGGTTATTGAATGAATTTAACACGAAATCATCTTCCTTTTTTTTGTCTGACCATTTTACTGTGGCTCGGTGCTTATATTAGCCCAGCCGGGGCGCAATCCACTCCGCATCTGAACCTTGATTTTAATCGGATCCCATGGTCGCAGCTGTCATTTAGGGCCGCTAATTTCTGGGCCGCGGTCTCGAGTGAAATTCAGCTGAGTCGGCCTGCAGCCTCTGAACTGGATGCCGTATTGCTGAAAACACCCAGAGGCAACCCCATTCAGCCGGCATCTTCGCAAGCCGCCCGTATAACTATCCATACGACCATCGATCACCGGTTGCAGCCGCCGGTTACCATCTACAATCGCATCTGGTTCGACCCGACCGATGCCGCTGCTTTAGGGCGCATTCGCGTCCGGCGCGGGCAGGATGAATTCAAAAAAGAGTATCGCTTCACCGACCAGGGTGTTTTTCGCCATCGAATTGAACCCCAAAATAAGAAGGAAGCTTCGTTGGAGCCCGAAAAGTGGACGGATGTTAAGGACAGCTTTTATCCATTCGATCGCTTCAATTTAGGCTGTGATGACGTTTCCGAACGCTCCCTTCTGATCTATATCCTTTCAGCAGCCCCCTTGGTGCAAAACGACAAACCGCTGTCCGTTTGTGTTTTCGGCAAACGCGCGCTGCACCGGGTCACGCTTCAGAAAACAGACACCCGGTCAATTGCAATTGACTATGTCGAAAAAAACCGGCAGGCCGAAACCCGAAGAAAGGGGCACGTCATGGCGACCGAAGTTGCCATTTCAGCCGAAGCGATTAAATCCGGTCAGCTGGAGGCCGAAAATTTTTCATTTCTGGGTTTTCAAGAAGATATTTCGATCCACATTGATCCCGTCTCTCATTTGCCCATCCAGATCAGCGGCGTTATTCCTGCAGTCGGTAAAACACACTTAAAACTAAATAGTGTCAAAATCAACCCACACCCGCATTAACATCATCCGGTTCGCCTGTCCAGACATCAAACCCTGCTTTTTTTAGGTTACAGCGACTCGCGTGGTTGAAAGAAAGAGGCGGCGCTTTCCACAGAAGGCCTATTGACAAAATAGCAGCAGACAGTTAGATTGAGCGCCAAAATCCCGTTATTCCTGGGAAAGCACGAAAACACGGCAAATCATAATTAGCGCCAGGCTCCATTTCTTGCGGCAAGCGGTGGTGCTTTTTGTTTAAGAAGCAACTGACAGAAGCAATCACATGTATCTATTTTTTGTTAGAGCATTCAATGACATCGATCACATGACCCCGGTCGTGTGGGCAATGGCGCGCAAAGGTCACCCGGTGGCGGTTTACTGCCTGAATGCCGAGTACGACATCACAAACGATTACCGGCTAACCTTTCTAAAGGATTCGGGTGTCTTGGTTGATTGGCTTTATAATCATTTTGATCAGAATCTGGGCAGGCTGCATACAATATTTCGTTTTTTTTTCCAGAAAAGCTATGCACTCCAAAGGCACTTTGAGAGAAACACAAATTCGACTCTGGTGGGCGTGTTCAAAATATTAGGCCGCGCCGCCCACCGGATCGGCTCGGCCCTGTATAAATTCACCCGTAAAAACTTTTACACCAATCGGTGGGCCCACCATGTTCTCAAGCGCTCGGAAGCAAAAGTATTGTGTTTTGACTGGATCCGACCGCGGCAATTTGTCGTGGAGGTATTGATCAGCGAAGCAAAGAGAATGGGGATACCGACATTGGCTTTGCCCCATGGCGTCTGGGTTTATACGAATGACTTTATAACAATCGAATCCAGACCGCTTGAAACATACGAAAAGCTGAATCAATATGATCATGTGATTGTGCAAAACCAATTGTACAAAGACGAAATGAGTCGCACCGGCCTTGAAAAGAACAAAATACGGGTGATGGGCAGTGCACGCTATTGTGATCAATGGAGCGCCCAATACAAAAAAATTGTTCCCAAAACGATTCCGCTGCACCGGGGGACGGCGACAGATTTGAAAGTTGTCTTTATGACGACCAAGATACGGTACCGCATCCATATAGAGCGCTTGCTGCAAACCATTGAATTGCTTTCAAGGCTTGAAGGCATTTATGCCGTGGTCAAGCCACATACGCGGACCACCAAGGAGGCGCGCCTTTACGAGAACCTGCCGGTACCCAATCTATCCGACAGCGCTTCGGTGGAACTGTGCGAATGGGCAGATGTGGTTCTGGTCATCGGATCCAGCATCATCATTGAGCCCTTATTGCAGGGCAAACCGTGTTTGTATTTGAAATATCTGCATGAAAATACGACATTGTATGAGGATTTCGGCGCCTGCTGGACGATCTGCGACGAGACAGAATTGCAGGACGCCTTACAGACATTGCGCGCTGATAAAAAGGCGGTGCCGTATTCACAGTCAGATGTCGATCGGTTTCTGTTTGACATCATTTACGGCGGCCAGCAAAAAACGGATGTGCTCGCGGACTATGAGCAGTTCATCGTTCATTCCGTCCCCGATCAGCCGGAATAAATGAGCAGATACGGGCCGCCGCTGACAACATCCGCTGGAATTCACAAATGAAAGAATCTGAGATCAGACCCCGGGAACTGTTTAATCGATATCTCGAGCTGGCCCGCAAAGATATTGACCGGTTTTTTTCCGACCCTTCCCAGTTTTTGGCGGTCGCCTGCCCGGGTTGCGGCAGTCAAGCGTGTGAGCGGGCTCTGGTAAAGCTAAAATTCAGATATGTGCTGTGCTCCGAATGTGGCTCGCTTTATCTGTCACCCCGTCCGACTGCCGATATGTATGCCGTTTATTATCAGGGTGCTGAATCGGTCAAATTCTGGAGTTCCCATTTTTTTAGAGAAACCGCCGAAGCCCGGCGGCAGGCCATTTTTAAACCCCGCGCACAACTCGTAGCGGAATGGCTGAAAAAGGTCAAAACAGCACCGGCCGCCAATCAGCTGTTTGTGGATATCGGCTCCGGTTACGCCATTTTTCTGCAAGAGGTTGAGCGCCTGGGGCTGTTTGAACAAGTTGTGGGGATTGAACCGGAGGCTAATTTAGCGCAGGTCGGGCGGGATCAGGGGTTTACGATTGTCGAAAAAAATCTTGAAGCCATCGATGATGGGGAAATCAGCGCGGATTTCGCTACGGCCTTTGAGGTTCTGGAACATGTTTTCAGCCCCCTGGAATTTTTAACGGCAGCCGGGCGTATTTTACGCCCGGGCGGCATTCTCATGCTGACCACGCTGACGGTCAGCGGATTCGACATCCAGGTGCTCTGGGAACATTCCAAAAGCATCTATCCGCCGCATCATATCAATCTGCTCTCCGCCCGGGGAATGCGCGAATTGGTGGCCCGCAGCGGACTGCAGCTTGTCGATTTAAGCACGCCCGGGGAGCTGGATGTGGATATTGTGCGCAATATTCAGCGTGAAAATCCAGGCATTCAGCTTCCGCGGTTTATCGCATCCATCATTGACGCGCCGGCCGAGGTGCGCACCCGTTTTCAACATTTTCTAAAAGAAAATGAGCTCAGCTCCCATATTCGTGTTATGGTGTCGCGATGAAACATAACCACCGCAACCCAAAACGCATCGAAGATAATGCCAATGAAAATTTATGACATATCCGTCAGCATTCACCCGAAATTACCCGTGTGGCCGGGGGACCCACCGGTTGTTCTGGAGCGCTATCGTCAACAGACGGAGGGCGATGCCAGCAACGACTCCAGGCTGGCCTGCAGTGTCCATTGCGGCACCCACATTGATGCGCCCGCTCATTTTATTGAAAACGGAGCGACCGTTGAGCAATTACCTCTCGATTCGCTCGTCGGCAGCGCAACCGTCGTCGAATTTTCCGGAATTGACAAAATCACGCCGCATCTGCTAGAAACCCGACAGATCGACACACAGATCGAGCGACTGCTGATCAAAACCAAAAACTCTAAATTGTGGTCCGATCCCGAGCATGGATTTTTTCCGGAGTTTGTTGCGCTGAGCGCTGAGTCGGCCCGTTGGATTGTCAACCGGGGCATTAAACTGGTCGGCATTGATTATTTGTCCATCCAGATGTTTAATGATGCCGAGCCCTTGACCCACCGCATTTTATTGGAGGCCGGTGTTATTATTTTAGAAGGCCTTAACTTACAAGACATCAAAGCGGGAACGTACCGGCTTATCTGTCTGCCGCTCAAATTGGCCGGCAGTGACGGCGCGCCGGCCCGCGCTATATTGATTCAGGAATAAAAATTAAGTGTCCGAAAAAAAAAGTATAGTTTAGAGTAAAATATGTGAAATGAACCACGAAAACACGAAAATTGGAAAGCACGAAATGATCAGTTTTCTTTCGTGCCTTCGTTCTTTCGTGCTTTCGTGATAAGTATTTTTTTATTTCAGTTTACAAAACAATCGGCTGGGATCATTTATTATGAAAATCGCTGCCGTTATACCGGCCAGAATGGGATCTTCACGTTTCCCCGGCAAACCGCTGGCCCCCATTCTGGGTTGCCCCATGATCGAACATGTTTACCGGCGCGCACTGATGTGCCGTGCGCTTGATGATGTCTATGTGGCCACCTGCGATCCGGAAATATTCGAATCTGTAGAATCATTTGGCGGACGGGCCTTGATGACCGCATCCACACATGAACGTGCCAGTGATCGGGTTGCCGAAGCAGCCGCTGATCTGGATGTTGATGTGGTGGTCATGATTCAGGGCGACGAGCCCATGACGCATCCGCAGATGATCGAAGATTCCATCTCACCGTTTCATAGCGGCGACCCGGAAGTAGCCTGCGTGAATCTAACGGCCAGAATTACGAGCCAGGAAGAATTTGAAGATCCCAACACCATCAAGGTGGTGATGGATCGGGCGGGATTTGCGCTGTATATGTCCCGGGAACCGATCCCGACGCGGCAGATTCAAGATTTTGACCGCATAGCGGCCTTCAAGCAGGTGTGTATCATCCCGTTTACGGCAGCGGCCTTACAGGAATTTAGCCGGCTTGCGCCGACACCGCTGGAGATCGCTGAATCTGT
>JASFIV010000263.1:0-6401 GCA_050122475.1 Desulfobacterales bacterium
CCTACCGCTGCAACCAATTGTTTAGCATTACGTTATTTAATCCTTCTCACTGCTGATGACACGATAGATAGCCGCACCCGCCGCACCACCAATGATAGGAGCTACCCAGAAAAGCCACAGCTGTGCAATAGCCCAACCGCCGGCAAACACAGCCACGCCAGTACTGCGGGCGGGATTCACGGAGGTATTCGTGACCGGAATGCTGATCAAGTGGATCAGGGTAAGGCCCAGCCCAATCGCAATTGGTGCGAAGCCCTGGGGTGCACGTTTATCGGTTGCACCGAGAATGATGAGCAAAAACATCATTGTCATTACAAATTCTGTGACCAACGCTGCCAGAAAAGAATAACCGCCCGGTGAATGTTCACCATAACCGTTTGAAGCAAAACCAGCAGCCACATCAAAGCCGGCCTTACCGCTGGCAATCAGGTACAAAACTCCGCCAGCAGCAATCCCCCCGAGCACTTGAGCAATGATATATGGGAATAACTCTTTAGCTTCAAAACGCTTGCCCACGTAAAGACCGATGGACACCGCAGGGTTTAGATGACAACCGGATATGTGCCCGATTGCGTAAGCCATCGTTAACACTGTGAGACCAAAGGCCAGTGAAACACCGAGTAACCCAATGCCCACGTCAGGAAACGCAGCAGCTATCACTGCGCTGCCGCATCCACCAAGAACCAACCAAAAGGTTCCGAAGAATTCTGCAGCATATCGTTTCATACGTTTCTCCTTTTTTAGTGAAGGTGATTTCCGGGCGCACTGAATAACAGAAATGGCTGTTATTGTTGTGCGCCCGGACCGTAGATACTTATAGGTGTCAGATTGGTTTGATTACGATTTAAGGCTTAGAGACCGCCGATGGCGATTTCCACCCTGCGGTTTAACGCCCGGCCTTCTGGTTCGTCGTTGCTTGCCACCGGATTGGTAAACCCATACCATGACATAACCAATCTTTCCCGACCGATGTTGAAATTATCCATCAGATAATTCGCAACACTCTGAACTCTTAGATGGGACACCTCATAATTGACGTCCACGCTGCCGATGTTGCATGTAAAGCCGGCCAGCACGGCATAGGCACTCGGATTATTCTGCAAAAATTGCCCCAGTTCGTCCAATTCTGAATGAAATACCGGCTGAATGTCGGCTTTGTTAAATTCAAATAGAACATCATCGATTCTGACACCGGCCAGCTTTTTTTCCGTCCATGTGACAATTTTCGTGCCTGACTTGATCAGATAAAGCGCGCCGGTATAGTAGTTCGGGTTCTGAACGAATACGTCAAATGGAATCACTCTGGAACAAGCGTTGGCTTTGGCCATATCGGTTACCGTTTTTTCGGGCCGATACCCTTTGGCGTCACTGATTATATAAAAACAAACATTGTGTTTTTCAGCCATCCTGGCGAGCAACGCCTCCGGCCTGAGCCCTGCGCTATGGCTGTAAGTGCCGTCAGTGAAAATAAACACGGCCGTTCTGCCTGACAATTTGTCCAGAACCGGTTCAATCTCAAGTAATCCCTTGGCCAAAAGTGTCGGGCCTTTGGGTTCTGCGGGAAGGCTGTCTATCGCTTGTGCAAATTTAGCCTTGTCATAGGGTCCCATCGGATAAACAAATTTATTGGGTGAAAATTGGTAAAGACATCCATTATAGCCTAAATCCGGCAAGCGCATATTGGCTCTTTTTAAGAGATCTACGGCTACATCATACTGTGTCTGTTGGCTGCCCTTTGTAAACGCATCAGCCATCGAGCTGGATGTGTCGAATAAAATAATAAAATTATCCGCTGTCTTTACAAAGTAATCTTTTTTAACTACTTCCTGCTTCAACTCTTCTTCGGTTAAAATTTCAATGGCGGCCACATTTGAGATCAATGCGCCTGTTAGAATAACTGTTCCCACCAGTGTTGCGATCAAAAATAATTTTTTCATGACATTGCGCTCCTCTCGGATATGAAAAAAATGCCGGTAATGTTGAACAGTCTTCTATCCCCCCTTGTCCTTCTTCGAATAATACTTCAGCTCCGGTTACAAAAGCATTAAAGAGGTTTGCTGGTTAAGTGTTGTCTATTACAAAAAAGTTAGGATAATGTTTCATTTAGAAGATGTCATCATCTTTTTTGAAAAAAACTGTATTAACAGCCCGACGATGACATAACCGACCAGCCAAATCGTGATCAGAACGATGGCCTGGCGCATGGTGTGCTCCACCAATTCCCCGCCTTCGCCACAGCTTCCGCCTTTCCATCCTCCGTAGCAGGCTACTGCGGAGGACGGGCGTTAAAACTTCCGGCGTCGCTCTATCGAGCTTCGCCGGACAGGCCAGTGGACAAGTCGGCGCGACAAGCACTTCATGACCGAAATTAAATTATAGTATCAAAAAAAAATGGGAATCGGCTAAATTCGCGCTTTTATTGTACTTAAACTGCTAAAAGTCCAATCTAAATTTTTATATTATACTTTAATTAACAAAAGTATAATATATCAACGCGTATTATACTTTCCGGGGAATAAAGACCCTTTTTTAAAAGAAATCAAGAAAGGATTTCAATTTACCAATCTTTGGATTGGCTTTAATTGCTGTTTGTTCTGGGATAAAGACAGGCGCCCTCGAAAATCTCGCGGGACTTTTTCTTCCCATTCAATAGCCATAAAGTAAAATCCTTCAACACTTCAAAATTCCATCAATTCGCCTTTTTTTTCTGATCTGAGCTCAAGTATTTGTATTTTGAAGCTCATTTGTGTATCTAAATGAGGTGAATGACTGATATATAATGTACCCGAGACAAATGATGTTTAGGTGATACCAAAAGACAGGCGGATTGGATTAACGCATCGATGAGCTTCAATTTTGCTATTATTGGCGGGGGTCTGACAGCGACCGCTATGCTTTATCAGATCGTGGAAAAATTACGGCAAAACATCGATCTGAGCAAATTGGACCCTTCCAGGATCAAAATTCAGATATTTGAAAAGCAAGAAACCTTCGGCGCCGGCTTTCCTCACAGCGAGCGCAATGTCATGCCCTTCCACATTACAAATATGTGTGCCAAGGACATGGGCATCCTGTTCGGCAACCCTGCGGATTTTCAGGAATGGGTGATCCATCATCAAGACAGTCTTCAGCAACAATTTCCGTATTTCGAGAATGCATCCTTTGGCCGGGAGGGATGCAACCACTACCCCCGCGCAATAATGGGCGCATATCTGATGGACAGATTTCACGAGGCCTATCAAAACGCTCAGGCGCTGGGTCTGGAGGTCGAGCTCCATTCCCAATCTGAGGTTATCGATTTGGAGGAAAAACACGATAAAATCCATCTCACCGTAAAGAAACGCTTATCGGGATCAATTTTCTCATGTATTGCCGACCGGGTGTTGCTTGCCACAGGACATTGGTTTGAGGAAACGGAACGGAACCATTATTTTCCCTCACCCTGGCCGGCGAAAAATTTGCTCGAAAGGATCCCGCAAGGCGAAAAGGTCGCCGTACTTGGGACCAGCTTGAGTGCCATCGAGGTGGTTTTGACACTGACTTCAGATGGGCACTTTATTCGTGATGATTCTGGCAAACTGGTTTATGTGCCCCCGGCAAACCCGAGACGGTTTGCGCTTTACTCCAGAAGAGGACTGCTGCCGAAAGTCAGAGGCAAGATGGGTAAATACCGCAACACGTTTCTGACGCGCGAGAAATTGGAAAGTTTGATTGCCGAAAACCAGGGACATTTACCCATTGAAGCCGTATTTGAGTTGTTAAATTCAGAGCTGGAAGCAGCCTACGGACATGCCATTAATTGGAAAGCGGTTGTAAGCCCGAAGAGACCGCCCGCAAAGCTGTTAGAACAATATTTGGAAGACGCAAGACATGGGGATGGGCCGGATGGCGAACTCGTGTGGCAGACCGTCCTTCATCAATCCTTTGATATGGTCCGGGAGATTTATCTGAGACTGTCGCTGGAAGATCGGGAGCGTTTCGATAAAACCTACACTTCGTTATTTTTTACACATGCGGCTACCCAGCCGGCCATTAATGCTGAAAAAATGCTGGCGCTCATGAAGTCCGGGCTGGTTGAGGTATTTAAACTCGGAAGAAATTATCAATTTGTCAAAAATAACTCAAAAGACGGCTGGAAATTTATCTATCAGGATTCTAACGGTGAGACAAAAAGAGATGTTTACCGGTATGTGGTGAATGCACGCGGGCAGGCAAAATCCGTCCGAAAAGATCCCTCCCCTTTAACGAAGCGCCTGCTTAAACGGGGCATCGTTCAAAATGAAGAAATCCAGCCCGTTCGACCAGAAAATAGTCATAGCAACCGGTCCGCCAAACAACCGAAAATGAAATTACACACTTATAAAACCGGAAGCATATGGATAGATCCCGAGACCCATCATGTTATTCGGAAGCCGCCTAACAAAATACCAGTTAATTCCAATTCGATTTATGCTGTCGGCGCGATGACCAGAGGTCAGATAATCGACGCCAGTATGGCGCATGGAATTGTAAAGTCAACGTCCAGAATTGCAAACAGTTGGGTCATTGACTTAAAGAAGGTCAAGATGTAAAGAAACTGAGGTGCCGCTATGAAGAAAAAAATGCGTGTCATGACGGAAAAACCCCTCAATGCCGAAACCCCGATCGAATCGCTTCGCACCTGGACCACCGATAACGCGTTGTTCTTTAAGCGCAATCAGGGTCAGATTATGCAAAGACCGATTAAGCTTAGCGCGTGGAAGTTGAACATTGACGGTCTGGTAAAGCATAGCCTCACCCTGGGTTTCGAGGAAATCCGGCGCATGCCCAAAGCGGAAGTGGCCAACACCCTGGAATGCTCCGGCAACAGTCGCTCTTTGCTCGCCGAGAAAGCCTCCGGCAATCCCTGGACGGTTGGCGGCGTGGGCAATGCCATCTGGGGCGGCGTCTGGCTTAGGGATTTGCTCGCTAAGGCGGAACTAGAAAAAGATGCCCGGCATGTCAGTTTTGAAGGTTTTGATAAGCCTCTGGGAAAAGCCGGAATTAAATTTATCCGCAGCATTCCGCTGGAAAAGGCCATGGAGTCCACTCTGCTGGCCTACGAAATGAATGGACAACCCCTGCCGCTTAAACATGGCTATCCCATGCGGGCGCTGGCTTTAGGCTGGACAGGCGCCAACTGTGTCAAATGGCTCCACAAAATAACGGTGTTGGATCAACCGCATGAAGGCTTTTTCATGGACAGGGTATATCGGGTCTTTCAGAAAGGCGAAGATCCTAAAACCGGTAAAGTAGTTAAAGAAATCGACATCAAATCAATTATTGTCGAGCCTGAAAATGCTGAAACCCTGCCGGCGGGTATTGTGCCGATTCGCGGCGCCGCGTATGCCGGTGAAGCCGGTATTCAGACGGTCGATGTATCGGTTGATGACGGTAAAACCTGGCAGCCGGCAAGATTGATCGGCCCTGACGAAACCTATGCCTGGCGCCACTGGGAGTATTTGTGGGAAGCCCGTCAAACAGGCGAATTTAGGATTATGACCCGCGCAACGGATACCATGGGGCGCCAGCAGCCGGAGACGGCCAACTGGAACGTGTTGGGCTACGGGAACAACGGCATCCGGGAACATGCCATCGTTGTCAATATTGCCTAAGAGATCTGCAGTTAAAAAATCGTTTAGAGCGCCTTAGCGAAATCGACTCATCCCATTTTACTGGTCTTATCTTTCTGTCATAATACGCCGTAATTTTTTAGGCTTAGCTGCCTGTGAGCATCTGTTCCTTCTCAAGCTTCCCTTTACAGCTGATACAATATCGCGCCATGGGTCTGGCTTTTAAGCGCTTGATGGGAATCTCCTCGTTGCAGAGGTCACAAATCCCGTATTCACCATCTTCAATATCCCGCAGCGCCTGGTCGATCGGGTCTGCACGATGTTGGTCCGGCGCGTTGAGGCCTTCAAGATTACAATCCGCTCCAGCTTCTAAATCTTGGAGTTGAGCAGATAGCAGCCGCTTAAAGTATTTTAAGTTTTTTTTGTTCATGAATCTGGTAACCCTCCGCCTTGTATACCTAAAATTTTAACAATAAAAAAAAGAATAGTAAGCACAATTATTTAAGAATCGAGACAGGTTATCCCACCCAATAATCATTTTCCGTAAATAATCTCATCAAGTACCGTTAATCCTATTAGAAAACCAAAATACTTTTCATTTTCCTTGGGAATAAAATCTTCAATAGCGCACTCTAATAAAGCAACTTCCTTAATTACAATATTTACCGAAGATATTAAAAACCATCAGGTGATGAACCGCAATTAGTAAGGTGTTCAAAAACTTTAGATTATGGGAAGGAAGGTGAATTTGTACATAAGGTTAGATAGATAGCCGCTACACAATTCGGCCAAATTGTGGATTACGCACCT
>JASFIV010000264.1:0-6349 GCA_050122475.1 Desulfobacterales bacterium
TAGTCCGCCCAGCAGCCCTTCAGATTTGCGTTGGGTGATCAATACCCGATTGTTTTTAAACACAACACCGACCGCAATGTGATATTGCGGGGTGGCTGCGCGCTTCTTGCGTTTTGGAAAATCAGTCACCTGCTGGGTCTGGTAAGCCTGACAGCGTTTATTCAGCGGGCAGACATCACATGAGGGATTTCGCGGTTTGCAAACCAGGGCACCGAGCTCCATTATAGCCTGATTAAAGGTGCCCGGTCGATGCACATCCAGCAATTTGTCTGCAGCTGCCTTAAAGGTGCTGTTGGATTGGGGTTGGTTTACGGGGGCACTGATTTTGTGCAGGCGGGCCAAAACCCGTTTGACATTTCCATCGACGACCGCATATGGCTGATCGAAGGCAATACTGAGTACGGCCGCCGCGATATAATCCCCCACCCCAGGTAGGCCGTGAAAAGCAGTCCAGCTGTTTGGGATCTTTCCCCCATATTCTTGCATAACCGCCCGTGCGGCCCGATGCAGATTGCGCGCCCGGGCGTAATATCCCATCCCTTCCCATATTTTAAGAACAGATTGCGAATCCGCCGCTGCCAGGCGTTTAACGCTTGGAAATGCTTTTATAAAGCTGCGGTAATAGCTTAAAACCGTATTGACCTGGGTTTGCTGCAGCATAACTTCTGAAACCCAGATATGATATGGGTTATTGGATCGGCGCCAAGGTAAATCACGCTGATTCACCCGGTACCACTTCATCAATCGTTTTTGGAGGTGTTTACGATCGTCAGGGCTCATAAATGATTATTTGCTGGTCTCGTCAAATTAAAACAATATGGTTATTCAGAAAGCTCAAGTAAAACAACCATAACCACGAAGGGCACGAAGGGCACGAAAGGACAAAATTAAAATTATGTATTTTCCCTTCGTGAGCTTCGTGTTCTTCGTGGTGAGATATATATCAGCCGCATTCAGCTGAAGTTTCTCAGATAACCGCGTAAAATAATTTATCGCAATTTCACCTTATCGCAGGATTTTCCTTAATATAGCGAGTTTATTTTCATAAGGGGGATAACGCAAAGGGGGTTCATAGGCAAATGATTTTTTGAGGATGCCTTTTTGACGGGAGAATGCTTCAAAACTGGCCTTGCCATGATAATTGCCCATGCCGCTGTTTCCCACCCCACCAAATGGAAGATGGGAATTGGCAAAATGAACGACCGTATCATTAATGCAACCGGAGCCGAATGAAACGGTCTGAATAACCTTCTGGTAGTTTTGGGGCCGGTTCGAAAAGACATAAAGCGCCAATGGTTTCGGGCGCGAATTCAGAAGATTTACGACCTCAGCCAGATCGTCAAATGCCAGCAGCGGCAGAATCGGGCCAAATATTTCTTCGCGCATGATAGGGTGTTCCCACCCCGGATCTTCGATTAGGGTCGGCGCAATATAAAGATCCTCCGGATCATTTTGGCCGCCGAATAAAATGTGGCTGCCGTCCAGTAAAGCAACCAGTCGATCGAAATGGCGCCGGTTAATGATCCGGGCATAATCCGGGCTTTTCTGGGGATTTTCTCCATAAAACCGCTGCACGTATTTTTCAATATGCTCCCGCAGACGCTGAGTGTTGGATGCGTGAACCAGCAGATAATCCGGTGCAATGCAGGTTTGGCCGGCATTGAGAAATTTGCCGAATACAATGCGGCGGGCAGCCTGGTCAATATTCGCATCCTGATCAACAATGCACGGACTTTTACCCCCCAGTTCCAGTGTGACCGGTGTCAGATGTCTGGCAGCCGCGGCCATGACCATTTTACCGACGGTTACACTGCCGGTAAAAAAGATATAGTCAAAATGTTCCCGAAGAAGCGCTTCGCCGACCTGCGCATCTCCCTCGATGATGGCAAGATACGAATTGTCAAAATGAGATCCGATGATCTGCGACAGTATCGCCGCAGTGTGGGGTGCATATTCTGATGGTTTAAGAACGCTGCAATTACCGGCTGCCATGGAGCCGATCAACGGCGCAATCGCGAGCTGAAACGGGTAGTTCCAGGGAGCGATAATCAAGGCAGTGCCGTAGGGTTCGTAATAGATACGACTTGAGCCGACCCACAGGACAAATGGGGTTCTGGCGCGTCGGGGGCGGGACCATGATTTCAATTTGCGGCGGGCAAGTCGAATTTCATTCAAGACGACACCAACTTCCGAAAGATAGCTTTCGTAGGTGGATTTTGAAAGATCAGCATTGAGGGCCTTGAATATGGACGCTTCATTTTGAACGATGGCATCTTTTAATCGCGCCAGGTTTTGCAGGCGAAATTCGAAATCTTTAGTGCGCCCAGACTGGAAGAATTTCTTTTGGTCTGCGAGTATTTGCTTGATTTCATTCATATGGATTCAAGACAGTGATGTGTTTATCAATGGATTTATTTTTTACCGAGAAGACGATCGACCATGTCCTGGACATTGGATGTCGGCTCTTTGCAGGCAAAACCCTTGCATATGTGGGCGGTGGCTTTGCCTTTGACAAGCTGCAAGCCGTCGGTAAATCCCGCGAATTTGGCCAGGCGCTCGGCATTTTGATCCGATTTGACCAGTGCGACCTTGTGGGGTGCAAAATTAAGATTTAGGGCTTCTAACATCTCTCGGGCATCGGATTTGTCCGGATCACCGGTAATGACGACCTCCTGGCCCGGCCGCAGGGCAAAATCCACGCCCAGTAGAAAATAGGTAAAGGCCGTCGGCTGGGCCTTGACGCTTCCGGCAAATGCGCGCACCTGCTCCCGGGCTTTGTCGTCCCACCTGGGGTCACCGGTCAGGCGGGCTAACCACAGTAGATTCAACAGAGATACGGAATTGGCCGAAGGCATCGCGCCGTCATACAGCTCTTTAGGGCGCACCGGAAGTGCTTCACTTGCATTGGCCGTGGAATAAAAGCCGCCTTTGTCGGGATCCCAAAAATCGGAAAGCATTTTTTCCTGCAGCGCAACGGCTTTTTCGGCATAGGATAAGTTAAAGGTGGCTTGATACAAATTCAGCAGACCGTGGATTAAAAAGGCGTAATCAGCAGCCTGGGCCTCTACGGCCAGTTCACCGTCTCTGAATCGATGATAGAGCCGGCCGTCTTCAGTCTGCATCCGGGATAAAATGAACTGCGCCGATTTTTCAGCAGCCCCGGCGTATTCAGATTTATTCAGAATGCGTGCACCCTGTGAAAGCGCTGCAATCATCAGGCCGTTCCAGTCGACCAGAATTTTATCGTCCTTTAAGGGATGAATTCGTTTCTGGCGATGGGTATACAGTTTTTGGCGTATGTTTTCCCATTGGGTGATGAGCTCCTCCGGCGCCAGGTTAAATTCCGCGGCCGACTGGGCCAGATGACGGTCGAGGTGCAGGATGTTTGCGCCGGTTTTTTGTCTGGTGGCTTCATCTGCAAAATTACCTTCCGGCTGCAGATTGAATATCTTTTCCCATTTTGCGGCCTGCTCTCCGTTAAGCACCTGTTGAAACTCTTCCAGGTTCCAGACATAATATTTGCCTTCCTCGCCTTCGCTGTCGGCATCTTCGGCCGAGTAAAATGCGCCCTCGGCTGAGGTCATGTCGCGTAACATATAGGTAAAGATTTCCTCTGCGGTCCGGGCATAGAAGGAATCCTGTGTCACCTGATAGGTCTCCAGATAGGTCTGGGCGATCAAGGCCTGGTCATAAAGCATTTTTTCAAAATGCGGCAGCAGCCATTGGGCGTCGGTGGCATATCGATGGAAGCCGAAACCGACATGGTCCCAGATTCCACCCAGGCGCATGGCGGTCAGGGTTTTTTCGACCATATTGAGCGCCTTGGCTTCACCGTTGCGATGGTAACAGCGCAGCAAAAATAGCAAGCGATGGGGCGTTGGGAATTTGGGAGCGCCTTCAAATCCACCGTATCTGGAATCAAAATTTTGCCATATCAGTTCGTATGCATGGTCCAACAGAGATTCACCGGGCTCATTGGCGGCTGTGAAGTTAAAAGCACGGTCGAGCCCGGCGGCAATACTGGCGGCCGAGTTTTGCACCTTGTCGACCTGCGATTCCCATAATTTTTTGACCTGAAGACACAACTCGGTCAGGCCGGCCTGGCCATAGCGGTTGTTTTTCGGGATGTAGGTAGCGGCAAAAAAGGGTTTTTTATCGGGTGTCAGGAAAAGGTTTAAGGGCCAGCCGCCGCTGCCGGTTAACATCTGACACACGGCCATATAAACCGCATCGATGTCCGGCCGTTCCTCCCGGTCCACTTTGATGCAAACAAATGTTTCATTTAAATGCCTGGCGGTGGTTTCATCTTCAAAGGATTCTTTTTCCATCACATGACACCAGTGGCAGGTGGCATAGCCGATGGATAGAAATACCGGTTTGTTCTGCCGGCGGGCCAGTTCGAATGTCTTATCAGACCAGGCATGCCAATCGACCGGATTATGCGCATGCTGCAAAAGATAAGGGCTTTTCTCGTTAATCAAGCTGTTTGGAGCCATTGGCTTCTCCCGTAAATATCACGTTTTTCTAAGTTTAAATATCGAATATCCGCCGTTTCGTCTGCCCTCGCCCATTAGCTCGGGCCGAATGGGGCGGATTTCGTCTTCGCTGAAGCTACGCCGGACAAGCGTGATAGCGGGCAGGTCAAACACAGAATATCAAATAATAAACGGATATTTTGAGCTTATTGAAACGATTTCTAAAATTATAAAGCACCAAAAGATAGGTACTCAAACCCATATTCGCAATGGCAAATTAGACATGACGTATGTAGGAATACCATAACCTGTATTAAAGTCATGCTCAGTTGGAATAAGATTCTCTCTTTAGAAAACCCATTAGGAGTTTTTGAGATGGTAATATGGCGGATAAGTTGTCAATCGCGGATCTTCGATTGGTTGGCCAATCGTAAAATGATAGAGACTCTGATAGCGGTTGTCACTGAAGCCCAGTATTTCGTGGACCGCGTCATCAAAAAAGCAGCCGATGCCCGTACCCCTGACACCGTGAGCTTCTGCCTCCAGATACAGCACCTGACCGATCATGCCGGTTTCCCAGAAAAGATGCCGGTAACGATGCGGCTCGGCGGTTATAATCTCCTTAAATTTTACAATCATACCCAGTGAAAAGGAACTGGAGCCGGCGATATCCTGATGACAGCTGACCATCATGGCCTGCTGGCGGTAGTTTCCCTCGGCCAGACGGTAGAGGGGAAAATCTTTTTCCACCTCCGCCCATTGAAAATCGGATCGGCAAATCGCTTTTAATTCGTCAAAATCCGCATCTCTGCGCAAAAGGAAATACAGGCCCGGTGCGAGATCAGGTACGTTATGCACAAATAGCAGCAGGTGGGTTAAGGGTTCGGTTAATTCGATATCAAATGGTGCCATATCGCTGCGTGGCAGGGTTTTATCTAGAATGCTTAAAAAGTGGCTCTTGCTGATAAAGCCGCTATCATCAAAGGCGACGGCACTTCTGCGATTGCGGACGATTTCTGCTGCGGATAACGAACTGGTCACATCTGTAAACCAGTTCCGATTTTTCAATTCAATCCGGGTTTTTCCCGTTGATGGTTTTTTGGCCAGGCGCGCGGTGCGGTAAATGATTTCCCAGTCGATGCATTTCTGGCTTAAAATCTCCGCTTCGCCAATGAACGTTAAATTAGCCAGATCCGAGATGATATCCGCCGGCAAGCCCCTGGGAACGTCAGCGAGTCCAAAGGGGAAAATAAAACAAAGGCAATCGGTGTGTTCTTCTTCCAATTTACGGAAACGAACCTGATCGAAACCCAAAATGGCTTCGAGCTCCTCATCGGATAATTCGTTCAGAAAAACACATTTCCATCCAAAGAGGTTGGCTGCAAAACTCAGACAGGCCAGGGCATGACCGGCATCGTGATTGCAATAGCGAAATGCGCGTTCGCCGTATTTCCAGGATTCGCGCCAGAATATGCTGGTTAGCGCAATCAAAAATCCGTCGCTTCCAAAGTGGGAGGCGAGGCTTTGCCAAAGGTCGGGAGGAAGATCAGCCCGGCGCTCGAGCGCATGACCCAGAGCATTGTAATGATAGATACCACCCGGGTGTGCATCCAGTGGCGGTAAAATCAAATGCGCTTCGGTAGGGTGGAGATTTCCACTGGAAGGATTGATTCTCAGTGACCATCGGGAGCTGCCAGCCGCCTTCCAGGCCGATAGCCCCAGAGACAGTTCCAGAAATCCGGCAAGGGTCTCTATAGAGAATGGCTGAGGTGTATTATTCTGCCGTTCGTATAAGCCAGGATAAGTCGCCGGCGGATCTTTTTCTTGTAGCGGCAGCCTTAAGACCGGAGTGTCTATATAGGTGCGAAACGGGT
>JASFIV010000265.1:0-6330 GCA_050122475.1 Desulfobacterales bacterium
TGTTCAATGATCTCTAATTTTCATGCGGGTATTCGGCAACCGTCCTCATCGTGCCCCTAAGCTCAGTAAATTCGGGGCATCTCCCCATTACGATCATATGGGATAATGAATCGAAAATCAATAAATTGAGTTCGGAATTTGCCATGGATCTGCGTCTTTCATCTGCCCGACACGGCAATGTCAAAAGAAATATGGCAAATTGTTTTATTTAAGCCTCGATATTGGAAATAAATGCGAGTTAGCAGCCAACGGCAAATCCGGATGGCGGCATGTATTGACAGTTTAGCTAAATAGCAATAGCTTATAAAACCTTGTGGAGTGCAGCATTCGCTTCTGATGAAATATGACCTGAATCTCACATTAATTTTCATGCAAGATTCAGGTATTAACCACCAGGCAGAAAAAATGCCAACCTTTAAAATCAACACCCTCGGCTGTAAGGTCAATCAGTCCGAATCCGATCAGATTGCAAAAGGCCTGCAGGATAGCGCATGGCAACCGGCCCCGGACGGCAACCCCTCAGAGATGGTCGTCATCAATACCTGCACGGTCACTCGAAAAGCTGCCATGCAATCGCGCCAGGCCGTACGACAGGCCATCCGCGCCAATCCCAATGCGCGTATCATTGTTACGGGTTGCTACGCTCAGACAGAACCGGACGTCCTGGCAAAAATCGGCGGTGTCCAATATGTGATCGGAAATGCGGACAAACATCGGCTGGTCGAACTCATCACGGCCGATCAAGTGCAATCAGCCAATGGAGCCATCACGATTTGCAACGATGTCGGCCTATCACAGCGCCTTAAACCCGCACCAGTGGCAATGACCGGCAGCCGAACCCGTCCGGTCTTAAAAATTCAGGACGGTTGCAATGCGGCCTGCACCTATTGTATCGTCCCCCGGGCCAGAGGGCCCAGCCGCAGTCTACCGCCCAAAGATGTCGTCGCAGCGGTCCGGGCCATGACAGAGGCCGGATATCGTGAAATTGTGCTCAGCGGCATTCACCTGGGCCATTACGGGCACGATTTAACGCCCAAGATCAGCCTTAGCGAATTACTCGCTCGCATCGAACAATCAACGGACGTGCCGCGTCTGCGGCTCAGTTCCCTTGAGCCCCTCGAAGTCACCGAGGGTCTCATTGAGCACATGGCACAATCGCCACGCTTATGCCGTCACTTTCACATCCCGCTGCAAAGCGGCGATGATCGAATCTTAAAAAAGATGCGGCGGCCCTACACATCTGATGAATTCAAACAGCTTGTTTTCCGGATTCACGACCGCATTCCGGATGCGGCCATCGGCGTTGACATCCTGGTGGGCTTCCCCGGGGAAACCGACACGGCATTCAACAACACGTACGAGTGCATTCGCAGCTTGCCGGTTACCTACCTGCATGTCTTTCCGTTTTCCGCCAGACCCGGCACTCCGGCCGCAAGCTATGCTCACAAGGTGCCTTCAGATGTGATTAAAACAAGATGCGAGGATATGCGCCGTCTCGGAGACGCGAAGCGCATGAATTTTAATCAACGCTTCATCGGCCGCAAAATACCGATTCTGATTGAATCCAACCGGCATGCAGCTACCGGATTTTTAAAGGGCATTTCATCCAATTATCTGACTGCTTTGATTGATTCAGATGATTCTCTGAGCAACCAAATCATCTCGGTCAGAATTACCGAGCAGGTTGAAAATAACCTGCTGGGGATCATTGAATAGCAGCATACTACCCCTTGACCGAGGCGAACGGAAAGGGTGCAGCGTTATTCCTGACGGTCATTTATTTACCAACAACCAACCTAAAAAACTCTGACAAAGGAAAAAAAGATGAGCCAAAAAATTGACTACCAAGAAGATATTGATCGACCGATTGCGATATTTGAAACCAGTCTGGGTAATTTTGAAGCTGAGCTTTACGCCAAGGAATGCCCGCAAACCGTCTGGAATTTTATTAACCTGGCAGAAGGCCGCCAGGAGACGGATCGCGGAGGCAACTTTTATGATGGACTGACCTTTCACCGGGTGATTGATGGTTTTGTGATTCAAGGCGGGTGTCCCCAGGGAAACGGAATGGGCGGACCCGGGTATCAGTTCGTGGATGAATTTGATGCCGGGTTGCGGCATGCCAGCGAAGGTGTTCTTTCGATGGCCAACGCCGGACCCAATACCAACGGCAGCCAATTTTTCATTACCCTGGCACCCACACCGCATCTGGACGATCGGCACGCCGTTTTCGGAAAGGTTATCAAAGGGATCGATGTCGTCCAAAAAATCGGATCCGTTAAAACCGGACCTAATGACAGCCCGGTGGAAACGGTGATCATTAACAGTGTCAAAATCCAACGCTAAGCCATTCAATTCCAGACTGCCTTAATTGTATGTCACGCGTGTCGGCATGAACGTCATCGAAACCGACCAATTCGAACAAGTGCAAATGATCCGCCTGGGCTATGGCCCCATCGGTTCACCGCTTATGTCGGTATGGATGTATGTGCTCGATGGGCTGGTCATCGACACCGGACAGCATCAAATGGCCAAAGCGGTTAAAACCTTGCTGCGTGAGAAAAAAATCAGCCGCATCGCCCTGACCCATCACCACGAAGATCACAGCGGTAATGCCGCCATGCTATGCTCGCTGCATGCGATTCCCGTAATGGGGCATCCGCTAGCCGCCGCAAAATTAAAGCGCGGCTTTGCCATCCGACCCTATCAATATCTGGTGTGGGGAAAAGCACCTGCGGTGGCGGTCTTGCCCCTGACCGGTGTCATCGAGACCGAAAGATTTTCCTTATTGCCGATAAAAACACCCGGGCACAGCAAAGATCATATCGTTTTTTTGGAAAAACAGCATGGCTGGCTGTTCGCCGGGGATCTTTACCTGGGTGAGCGCATCAAATATTTCCGCTCTGATGAGCGCCTGGGCGATCAGATTGCTTCTTTGAAAAAAGTGCTGCAATTTGAATTTGATGCACTTTTCTGTGCCCATAATCCGTGTTTAACGAATGGAAAGTCCAAGATCAAAAACAAATTGCAGTTTTTGGAAGATTTTAACGGCCAGGTCAAAACCCTCGCTGCAAAAGGATTTAGCGAGAAGGCCGTCATAAAAGCGCTGGATCCCGGAACGGATCGATTCATAAAATGGATTACCATGGGAAATGTCAGCTATGCCAATATGGTGCGTTCTGCGTTTGCATCCATAGCGTAGCATAGAAAACTACGGACGATGGGCAGGTCGGTCGCAAGACCGGTCGCCGGGTCATTGATGGCAGAGTGTTGTGAGCGCAACGAAAAAAAAGCGCAATATTGAACTTGCGCTTTTTGTGTTTATAATTGTGGTGCCGAAGGGGAGACTCGAACTCCCACCCGGATACCCGGACTAGACCCTGAACCTAGCGCGTCTACCAATTCCGCCACTTCGGCACGCACCGTATAGCCCATTCGCGAAAAGGTGCTCAAGGGTTGCTTTAAATATCTTTTTTTACTATGCATGTCAAGGCTGTAATTTCGCGTAATCGGCCAACGTTCAGAGCAAAACCGCAACCGTGTAAAATGAAAATTTTTGATCATCTCGAAAACATTCAGCAACCGTTTACCAATGCCGTCATCACCATTGGCAATTTCGATGGGGTTCACATTGGCCATCAGGCATTGTTTCATGAGGTCATCGAAAAAGCCGAAGCGATTAAGGGAACCGCCATCGCCATGACGTTTGAACCCCACCCCATGCGGGTTCTAAAGCAAAATAACCACCCGCCCCTGATCACTCTGTATGAGCAAAAAAAAGAACTCATCGAACGCTCCGGGATCGACGTGCTCATTTGTGTGCCGTTTACCAAACAATTCGCCGCCCTCACTGCTGAAGAATTTATCAAAGACCTGTTAATCAAAAAGATCGGTATGAAGGCCATTATTGTCGGTAAAGATTATACCTTTGGCAAAAACCGCGAAGGCAACCTGGCGGTTTTACAATCCTATGCCGCCCAAATGGGCTATGAAGTTATTGTGGCCGAATGGATCAAGGCAATCCGCAATGCACCGGATCGCATCAGCAGCACCCGTGTCAGAAATCTGGTGATGGCCGGTGAAATCGAAACGGCCCGCAAAATGCTCGGTCGTCATTATCAAATCAGGGGACTGGTGGTCAAAGGGCGTGATCGCGGCGGCAGACTGCTGGGCATCCCCACCGCTAATATCAACCTGCAAGATGAGCTATGCCCCAAAACTGGAATTTACGCCGTCACGGTTGAATACCAGCAGCGCCTTTACAGAGGCGTGGCCAACATTGGCTATAGCCCCACCTTTAATGACAACGAATTTACAGTTGAAGTCCACATTCTAGATTTTGATGAAAACATTTATGACCGCAAAATTCGTGTCAATTTTATTGAGCGCATACGAGATGAAAAAAAATTTGGTGGTATCGACGATCTTAAAAGCCAGATCCATCAGGATATCAAAGCGGCCCGAAAAATACTGGCATCATATGACTAATAAATACTGACCGATTTTACAGCCGTGCGGTTCAGCGGACCCATTTCTCTTTTATGAAAAATCATTTTCTTATCTCTCTGGCAGCCGGCATAGCGCTTTCAGCAGCAGCGCTATATTTTGCCTTCCGTAATGTCCCGCTCGGAGACCTCCTCAAATATCTTGGATCCATAAATTATCTTTGGATGATTCCGGCTGTGTTCCTGGTGCTGGTCAGCTTTTTTATCCGGGCACTGCGATGGCAATTTATCTTGGCATCGAGCCATAAAATTGGCATCTGGCGTGCTTTCCATCCCATGATGATCGGCTTTATGATCAACTGTATTCTTCCCGGAAGACTTGGAGAATTTGCGCGGCCTGCTATTCTGCAGAAAAAAGATAAAGTGCCTTTCGCCACCGGTATTGCGACGGTCGCTGCTGAACGCGTATTTGACGTAGCTGCTCTGGTAACCTTCGCTGTGATCACCCTGACGGCCATTGATATCAATCCAGATGCGGAAATCGCATTCGGCGATTTGCAGCTCAATCGTGCCTCCCTCGAGGTTGTTTTCAGCAGAATAATCCTGATGGGCATTTTGTTGATCGCCGGCATGATTGCCGTCAGCATTGCGTCGTTCCGCCGCATCATCCAGCGGGTGATTCTGGCCTTGCCGGGCCTGGCCTTTTTTGTCGCTGAATCGACCCAAAAAAAGCTTCGCGCAAAGGTATGTGAACCGTTTAATCGATTTATTGACAATATTGCCTTAGGCTTTACGTTAGTAAGGTATCCCCGGAAAATACTGTTGTGTGCCATCTACTCACTTCTGGTGTGGATCACCGCTGCCCTATCTTATTATGTGTTTAGTCTTGGCAGCCCGGGGGTGGATTTATCCTATGTTGAAATGTTCGCTGTCATGGTTATCATTTGCCTGTTTATCGCCCTGCCATCAGTTCCCGGATTCTGGGGACTGTGGGAGGCCGGCGGCGTTTTTGCCATGGCCCTGTTCGGGATACCATCGGATGCAGCCGCCGGATTTACACTGGCCAATCATGCGCTGCAGATGTTTCCCGTCATCATCGTTGGTCTGATTTCAGCTGTTATGACCAGCGTCAATATCTGGCAGGTATCATACGAGAAAAAAACCATCAAACCGCAAACGGGTTGAAAAAGCACTCATCTTTGTGAGATAATAAGAAAAACTCACCGGAATAGTTTACTGAAAACCCGGCAGAGCCTTTATCCGAATCCAAGGTTCAGGTAAATCCCTATTATGTCCACCCTTAAAATACTGACATATCCGGATAATGTATTGCGCAATCCCACCCGTGAATTGGACAACATCGATGGGAATGTGCAAAAAATGATCGATCAGATGTCCGAGACCATGTATGCGGCCCCGGGCGTAGGGCTGGCGGCTATCCAGGTCGGCTGGGACCGCAGTGTGTTGATTTATGATATCGCACCTTCTGAAGATGGCGGCGCTTTGCAGGTCTTGATCAACCCGCGCATCGTCGACCAGGAAGGTGAAATTCTATCAGAAAACGAAGGCTGCCTGAGTGTTCCCGAGTTCCGCGCAGACGTGAAACGGTATGCTTCCATTTTGGTTGAAGGTGTTGACCGCGAGGGCCGTCCGTTAAAATTGGAAGCTGAAGGCATGCTGGCCATCGTCTTACAGCATGAAATCGATCATTTAAAGGGCAAACTATTTATCGACCACATTAGCGCTTTGAAAAGACAAATGTATGCGCGCCGGATGAAAAAGAAACTGCGGTCTAAGTGAAAAATAAATTCTCCATTATCTTCATGGGCACGCCCGATTTCGCCGTGCCGTCTCTTCAAGCACTGCACCAAGAAGGTTACCATCT
>JASFIV010000266.1:0-6312 GCA_050122475.1 Desulfobacterales bacterium
AGACCACCACAGGGCGGTTTTGATAATCTTGGTTTTAAATTTGATCGGTTCATCTTATTCCATTACCGTTTTAGATTATTAGCTATCTGCAGCATGTCATCGGCTGTGGTGATGACCTTGCTGTTGGTTTCATAAGCCCTTTGAGCTGTAATCATATTGACCATTTCGTCCACAACGCTGACATTGGACATTTCTAAAAAACCCTGTGCCAGCGTACCGAAGCCGTTTTCGCCGGGAGTGCCGATGATTTCATCACCAGAAGCATTGGTCGGGGAATACAGGTTTTTCCCCAGACTTCTCAATCCGGCGGGATTAACAAATCGGGCCAGCTGAACGTTGCCGATCTCAACCGGGGTTGCGTCGCCGGCCTGTACGACGGAAACCGTTCCATCCAAGCCGACCGAAATCGAAATGGTGTCGGTCGGAACGGTCAATTCTGGGATTAATGGGAAGCCGTCCGGATTGACGATTCGGCCATCGGCATCCAGCTTAAATTCACCGGAACGACTGTAGCTGGTGTCACCGTTTGGCAATTCGATTTGAAAAAAGCCATCACCTTCAATGGCCCAGTCGAGCTCATTTTGGGTATTCTGAAAATCACCCTGGCTGAACATCTTCTGTACGGCGGAAGGACGGGTACCATGCCCCAGTTGAATACCGGTCGGAACGGTCGTTTCAGCGGAGGAGGCTGCCCCGGCCGGGCGCATGCTCTCATACAATAAATCCTGAAACTCAGCCCGGCTTTTTTTAAAGCCGGATGTGTTGACGTTTGCCAGGTTGTTTGAAATGACATCGATATTCAGCTCCTGGGCCTGCATCCCGGTGGCTGAAGTCCACAAACTGCGTATCATATTGCCTCCAATGTTCGTTATTTGTTATCTGTTATTGGTTATTGGTTATTCGGTGCGGCTGACATTTTTCAATTTATCATCATTTTCTGGAACCGCTTTTACCAATAACCATTAACCAATAACCAATAACATTCCGTTAGGCGGCTTTACCGACATCAGCAATCAGCTTGGCGTTCATATCATCGATGGAACGCATCATTTTCTGATACGTTTCATAGCCGCGTAAAACCTCAATCATCTCGGTCATCATACGGACGGTATCGACATTCGACATCTCGAGAAAACCCTGACTGACCTTGAGATCTTCGTCCAGTTCCTGTAACGCGTTCGGCTTCAGGGCGCGATAATAATTATGACCTGCTTTTTCAAGCGCATGGGATTGGGTAAAGTCAATGATGCGCAATCGGTCCACCTGTGATCCGTCAATGGTGATAAAGCCATCTTCGGACACGGAGAATTCGCGAATATCATCGGCGGCTTTTGCGATCTTTATCTTTATTTCACCGCCTTTCCCTAAAACCGGCCACCCTTCCTGGGTCACCAGGATCTCATCTGCATTGACCGCAAAATCGCCCCTGCGCGTATATTGAATTCCATCAGGTGTATCCACGCAGAAAAAACCGGTACCGGATAATGCCAGATCGAAAGGATTTCCGGTTTTTTTGATTTTACCGGCCGAAAAATCCGTATAGGTGCTAAATTCCATCCAGTATTCCGGCGCCTGTGATTGTTGCCAATTGATAGGCCGCTTGTCTGCGGTGGTCACGGCAGTGACCTCAAAGGCCCGAAAGCGGCTGCGGTCTTTTTTAAAGCCAACAGAGTTGACATTGGCCAGATTGTTGGAAATCTGCTGCAGGCGTTTCTCGTAGGCCAGGGCACCTGTAGCTGACATGTAAATCGATCCGTTCATTGGCAAATTCCTCTTTCCAAAGACCCGCAAACAAAGCGCCGGGTCATATGGCTTGATGGTTGCGGCGGGATGAAATAAAATCATTCCGTCCGTCCGGGCTGTTAAATGCAAGACACATACCAAACGAATTTTTTGCGGACCCGAGTTAATAAAACTCAAAAATAAAACCATACTCGGCCAGCGAGACTTTTAAATGAAATAATATCAATGCGTTAAAATCATTCACGCGGTCGGATGGCCAAGTCCAAAAATGGGACGGGCACAGAAGTTCTGGCGCTTTGATGCAAACAGGAGCGCATTATGCCGGGGGCGGTATTTTTTGCCGCTTTAACCGCAGGCGGCTCAATGGGATCCACCCACCAGGTCAGGCGCCGTATTCGGTAGAAGAAGATCGATCAAGGCGGGTCTATGCGGAAGGATGGTCTTTCTTTGGAACCGATTTACCCCTCAGGTGTTTGAGCCTTAAAACCAGATCGACTTCGCCCTGAGGTACGTTCAGGCGTTCAGAAATATCTGCCATGCTCAGCCCCTGGTCAGCCAGGCTTTCGATTTCGCTGTAGATCACGTTGGCGGCATCCGGTTCGCCTGCCTCGGGGTTGGAAATCTGATCAAGGGGAGGCGTCGCTAGTGATGTGAGAAGACCACTATCGATGCGCTTGTGGGGATGGCGATAATAGGCATCCAGGGTTTGGCGTTCCTTTTCGATGGTTTCCAATATATGGTTAAATGCCAATTCGCTTTGCCGCCGGACAGCCTCTACCAAAAATTCGCTGTTGACATTTAAGGGTCGCTCGGCAGTCGGCTTTTTTAAAATCAACTGCTTGAACCGAATCCGGTTCAGAATCAGAAAAACAAGAATACATCCGCACAAAACAATTTGGGTTGCATCGAAGACAATTTCCCAGAAATTAAGTGTGTGCAATGCCATTTCCACTCCCTATGTCTGCCAACCCGGCAGTCCGTCATCAGACACGAACATCGATAATTTTCTGCTCCGCGGCGTCCTCTGGTTCAGCAGTCTCGTTTGATTTGGCGGTTTCAGTCGCACTGGAAGACTGACCTTTTCTATCCTGAGCCGTAACATCTACGGTGTCGGATTTCTTTTTCTTGCGACGCTTCTTCTTTTCTTCTTCGTCATCTTTTTTTAAATACTTTTCAAAAGGCGGCTTATCATCGTCGCGTTTTTTGCGATTGACGCGTTGAATTTGCCCTGAGGCCGATACCGGAGGCAGCCCTTTAGGAAAATGAATATCGTCAACCATACGTCGATCCTCTTTGCTGTAAATTTTATTCCACCTTTTCTCCCTCCCACTTCCAAAATGACTCTCAATCAAGTGTGTGCCAATTTATTCCGCTTGCCAGTTGATGACGATTCAAAAGCGATCCCTATCCATCCAGCAAATTTTGTTTACGCAATTTGGCCCGTAAATGCAAAATGGCCTGAGAATGGATTTGTGACACCCTCGATTCGGTGATCCCGAGGACTTTACCGGTTTCCTTCATTGTTAATTCATCCAAATAATACAACGAAATAACCAGGCGTTCCTTTTCGGGTAGTTGCTTAATAGCCTCGGCCATGGCTTCCCTTAATTCTTTCAGCTTGGTCATGGTCAGGGCATCATCTTCGTTGTTGATCAGATAATTCAACAGCTTTTCTTTCTCATCCCGGGAGGACACCCCCAATTCTTCAAGGCTGATAAAGGAGATACTGGACATTTGTTTTGTCCGATACACCTGTTCAAGATCAACACCCAGCTCCTCAGCAACCTCAATATCTTCGGCTTCACGACCGTATTTTTGCTCCAGACGCGAATAGGCGGATTCGAGTTCCCGTATTTTACGCCGATTTGATCTGGATAGAAAATCGCGTGCACGCAATTCGCTGAGTACCGCACCTTTGATGCGAAAGATCGCGTATGTCATAAACTTATTGTCTCGCCGGGGATCATAACGATCCACCGCCTGAATCAGACCAATAACACCTACATTCATCAGGTCATCGACATCGACCGTTGACGGAAGATGAACGGCCAGCCGTTGCACGATGCGTTTCACGTAGGGCAAATATTCGGTAATCAACTGATCCCGATAAGCGGGATCTTTGGGAACGACTTTCTGAGTTCGTCTCTGTGCCAGGGCCATAGATTTTTATTTCTCCAGTTATGAAATATTATTCTCCATTAAATGGTGCCAGAAAAAATGGGAATCGCCTTTGGGAATTTGAGTCGGTGGTTGAGCGATTATTTTGTGCGCCAGATCTTGAAAACATTTGCTGGCACACGTATCCGGAAAAAGATCACTGACGAGCTTCTGCTGTTTGATACCATTCGTGACGTTTGCATCAAACAGCACGCTGCCGACATAATCAATGCGCATATCTAAAAATCTTTCCGTTACCAAATTCAGTTGCCGGAAAACTTCCCTTCCCTGTAAGGCCGAGCTGGCCAGGTTTACGATCACTTGGCAGTTTTTCTCGGCATACTTTAATGCCAGTACTTTCATCAAGGCGTAGGCATCAGTGATGGCGGTCGGTTCAGGAGACACCACCACAATTATTTCCTGAGCGATCACATTAAAGTCCATCACATTTGAAGAAATACCGGCTGCGGTGTCGATAAGCAGCAAGTCCATGCCATCGATCACCTCATCCAGCTCGCTTAAAATTTTTACCTTCTGCTGCTTGCTCAACTGGGTCAATTCCTGAATTCCAGAAGCAGCGGGTAGGATCAATAGCTGACCAGGACCTTCGACCATAATCTCGTTGATTGATTTTTCACCCGTAAGGACATGTGACAAATTATACTTCGGAGCAAGCCCCAGCAATACATCGAGATTGCCCAGTCCCAGGTCTGCGTCTAAAATGAGTACTTTTTTGCCCAGCCGGGTAAAGGCGTAGCCCAGATTGGCCACAATATTGGTTTTTCCGACCCCGCCTTTGCCGCTGGTTACCGCAATGACGCGTGGTGCCGTTGAACGACCGGTGCGGGAAGCACCCGGCCGATTTGGATCATAGCGCTTTCTGCGATCTGACAGACGGATGACTTTATTTGAGGGATTTTTTGACTCCATTGAGATAGCAGTTCCTTTCAGCTAGGAATAATTTGAGATTCGCACCGAATCCCTCTTTGCGGCCAGGTCAATCTGAAACGATTTGCTTTTTTCCGGTTGGCAATCTCTGCAGGGCATAAATTGCTGCATCCTGGCGACCTCTGTGCTTGAAAATGTAATCAAATTTTTTGATTTTATCTTCTGGGTCCACTTACAATCCGAACAGTGAAAGATGTCTGAATTTTTATTGGCGACAAATTGGCGCTCACGGATACGCGCCTTTGTCTCTGAGGTGGACGGATTTTTTAGCGGGTGTTGTGAAACCGACGATTGGAATTTAACCCCAGACAGCAGTAAAGTGACCACTTTTTTGAGCGATCCGGTTTCGATGTCATCCGGCACCTGGCGACCGCTGGTTAAATAGGCCAGGGGCAACGGATGGTCGTTGACTACATTAATTAAATTTCCATAGGTACAGCTTTCATCCAGCTTGGTAATAATTAAGCCGTCTACACCGATCGATTTCAGACGTTCAAGAATGTTATCTAAATCGCTTGCTTTTGTCATTGCGCTTAACGCCAGATGAATCTCGAGTGGGTCAACAGCACCCAAGCATGCTCTGAGGTCATCTATTTCATCTGGTATCGCCGGGTTCAATCCCGGCGTATCAACCAAAATAAGATCCATGTCATCGAATTGGCTAACAGCCGTTTTAAAGGCAGCAGGCGTAACAGCTGTTTTGAACGGAATGCCGATGGCCTGGGCATAAATTTTTAGCTCGGTGGAAGCCCCGATACGATTCGCATCAAGTGATATGAGGGCAACCGCCTGATGCTGCTCAATCGCTTGTCGGGCAGCCAATTTGGCGACCGTGGTCGTCTTGCCGACACCAGAAGGTCCTACAACGACCATAATGCGAGCACCCCTACGATTGGGAGAGCGCACTTCGGTCGACTGATTTTCATTTTGCAATATAGCGGCAATTTCAGAAACGATGGTGTCGATTGAATCCAATTGACAGTGTTCCGCTCGCTGGTTTAAGCGCTGGACGATATCTGCAGCCAGCTCTCGCTTGACCTCCTGAGACAGCAGGTGCTCAAAGACAGCGCTCAGCATACCTTCTGCTGCGCTGTGCATATCGTTTGCAGAGGGGGGGCGTGCCGGTTGGCGACCGTTTCGCGATGGAATGCCACTGCCGATCCTCCGCTGATCTTCTTGCAACCCGTGGCGATTATTTTGTGAATAGCGGCGGTAAGCGTTCACGGCACCCTTAGCGGCGGCCGTTTTGGTTTCAGCCGGAAGCTGATAAGTGTCAACCGCAGCAGTCACCTCTACGCCCACCGATCTTACCGTACCCAGCAGCCTATTCTCTTTCTTTAAACTCCGAGCCGATAATATCACCGCATCGGGACCCAGTTCTTTTTTTATCAACCGCAGGGCAGATGTCATATTCTTGGCTTCAAAGCGTTTAATCTGCATCGTTTAGCTCCAATACATCCAGAG
>JASFIV010000267.1:0-6267 GCA_050122475.1 Desulfobacterales bacterium
TTAAAAACCGATAGCGGTCGGCGGTCGAAACGCTGATTTCACGCACCTGTGTTTCCTGCAGAATGCTCAATTTGACCTTCACACCGGCGGGCCCTGATGCCCAGACCTGGCGAAAAAACTGAGCCAGCCCTTTTACCGGTTTCTGGTTGACCGCCACGACAACGTCACCGGCTTTTATCCCAGCTTTAGCAGCCGGCCCTTCCGGTGTTACCCGAATGATGAAAACGCGTCCGTGTGCTTCGTCAGCATGGATGCCCAGCCATGGTTGCGGGGGCGCGGAAGAACGTCCTGTGTTAATAAGGTCCGTCAAAATGGGTTTGAGAAGATCGATGGGAACCGACATATTGCAAGGAATGACACCCAGCCCTTCAACATTGATTCGGGTAAAAATAGATCCGATTCCCAACAGTTGCCCATCGCGGTCGATCAGGGCCGCCCCGCCGTAATTGGGGTATGGCGGGCTCGTGTAGATGGCATCATCGAGAAGATATTCCCAATAGCCCGCAAATTCTTTGCGAGAGACTACCCGTGAGCCCAGAACGGCTTCAGTACCGCCGAAACCGGCTATCAAAACAGGATCACCTGTTTTCAACCGTAATGACTGGCCCAGTTGAAGAGGGGTTATGAAAAGCGGTTCTGCCGCTCGTATGATGCCAAAACCGGTTTGGTAGTCATAAGCCACAAAATCGGCTTTGACCTGATCGCCATTCGCTTTAGTAACTTCAATGGTTTCAGCTTCAAGAATCAGATAGCCTATCGTGAGGATGTGCCCCCTTTTATCGATGATAACGCCGTTTCCTTCACGCTCGGTTCCCAGAATCTGAACCGTGGCAGCATCTTTGGGGATGTTGGCTTTGATCTTGACAATCGCTTTGAGGATATTGTCAGGTGTTTGCGCAGCGAAGGCCGGTCCACTCAAAACGACTAAAATACCCAATAAATATATTTGGTAGATACGCTTTTTTTTCATGGCCCAGCTCCACGGGCGCACCGGGCGAGGCGGATGCGCGCTTAGTATTACCTTCTATTTGAGCCCATATTGGACTTAATTGCAAGCGGTATTGTTGTGTAATCGGGACTTCACAAGAGTCGGAATAAAGAACACGTTTAATCGCAAGGCGCTTAAATCATATCCAATATAATTCCTACACAGGGTTTTGCAAACAACCACATGAGAAAACGGATAAATTTAAACCGGAGATCATTCCGGTGTTCATTATTGCGTGTCGTCTGAAAAGACGCTATATTGATTGGCAGAACGGGTTTGGTTCGTTTTTTGACTCCTAAAATAAATGGTGTCCTTGCGATGACCTTTAGGATGAAAGGAAAATCAAAATGGATTTTGAGCGTTATTACCTTGATTTGTTTGAAATGCTGAATATCTGCTGTAAAAAAATTGCATCCGGCAAATATGACAAAGCGGATTCGGAACGCTTGTTTGAGCTCTCAAAAAAGGGCAGGTACCCAAGTATTCTGGCAGAATTAGCCGAATCTTTTGGTATGATGCTGGTTAAAGTTGAAGCCCGGGAATTTGAACGCGTACATATTATTGACGAACTTGAAACAGCCAAAGCCAAATTAGAGGATTACTCACAGAAATTGGAAAAGGAAATCGAGGAGTGTTGCCCTGAAGAGGATCGCAACACGTGAGACCGTTTAAAGTGGCAAACGGTTTCTGTCAAATTTTGGCCAGCTCCGGGGAGATATGCTTATGTCACGCCTTAGCGCCCTGTTTTCGATCCTGATAGCCGTATGCGGTCTTTTGGTTATCTCGAATGAACGGGTTTGGGCCGGGAAACTATCTGAACAACTCATCAGCGCTGCGGAACTGGGTGAAATTGATACCGTCATAAATCTCCTGGACCAGGGTGTCCCGGTGGAAGCCAAGAATCCGGACGGCTGGACGGTATTAATGAAAGCAACCTATGAGGGCCACAAAGAAATTGTGCGGGAATTAATTGAAAGGGGCGCCAATGTTAATGTTCAGGAAAATGCCGGCTGGACTTCGTTGATGATGGCAGCCCAATTTGGCTTCCGTGAAATTGCCAGGCTGTTGCTGCAAAATGGTGCGCGCATCGAGACTCAGAATAACACCGGTGCTAGCGCCATCATGTTTGCGGCTTTAAACGGCCATCAGGGTTTAATACAGGACATGCAGGCCACGCCTGCAGATGTCAACCTCAAAGATCGCAACGGGAAAACCGCTTTAATGTTGGCGGCTGCCGGTGGATTTCCTGAAATTGTTGAGCTATTAATCGCATCCAGCGCCGATGTAAATGTGAAAGATAAAGCGAATAACACCGCCCTTATCCTGGCCGTCCAGCGAGGCCATGAGAAAGTGGTGCGAGCGCTTCTGGCCAACTGTGCCGATGTTCGCCCAGTGGATAACCAGGGTAAAACCGCCTCCAAATGGGCTGCTGAAAAACAGTATACTGCCATTTTTCAGTTGTTGGTCTCGGCTCCTCCCTGCAATTAAAAACCCACCTCAGTAGGTTAAGCCCGTCACCCGTTGGCCCGTTTACCTGTCAAAACATTCAGGCGATACTTCTTTTATACGGGCTTAGCGGGCTCAACCGGCTCAACGAGCCAACCTAAACAAATTTTAAGATGGTTTTTAAATCTATCAAAAGAATGTATAGCGGTGTCTGGGCGACGCCCCGGAACAATTTCTTTTATTCTGATAGGTTTAGTTTGTTGAATTTGGCTCCTTTGATGGATATGTCGGCAATCAGCCCCTTGACGTCGAAGATAAACGCCAGGATTGGATTTTCGTTCATGGCTGAGAGCGATTTTTGACCGCCGCCGACAGTAAACAGGGCCACATTGCCATCGACACCGGCTTCCCATCCCTTGGCAGCGCGAAAGCCCTTCAGCGCATCGTCGTTATTAAACGTTATAATAATGTCCTTTGCTTCTCCGCCGATCTGAAAGCCGAGCGAGCCCGCTGCCATGCTATAATAATCCACTGTTTTGCCGCCGACTCGCAGGGCACCGCGACCATATTCAAACCCAACAATAAGTGCGCCTTTGCCGACATTGGGAAGTATCAGCAACCCCTTGGCGCGTTTGGCAATTTCTTTGCCGTCTTCGACCTGCTCGTAAAAGCGCTTTAAGGCTTCATTGACCTTAGCGTCGATTTTTGCTGACTTTGATTCTTCTGCGCCATATGAGGGATGCGCAATGATGATGCTAAAGAAAAAAGCCACCAAAACGACCGAAAACCAGTAAAAACCATATCTGCGCTTCGAGATATAAACTGTCCGTTCCATCGCGGTAACCTCCTTTAGTTGTATAGAAGATATGAATAATTACTTCGAAATAAAATAGGAATGCGATTCATGTCTGTCAACATGAGATATAGCCTGGCCATTTTGGGCGGACAATGTGGCAAGTGTGGTTTACAGTCTTTGCTTGGAAAGCTTCCGTCTTCGCATTAGTATGCTTGGGGCTCCGACTGAAGGCTTCGACCCCACACGACGCCTTGACAGGACGGTTGGCAGGCAGGTGGGATGAATTCGATTTGGTTGGGTTGTAAAACAAAGAAGGTGGTGCTATTTTTCAACTATCCTATATTTTCTATTTTTTACCTTGATAAAATACTTTTCGTCTTCAAACACCATCAGGTCTGAGATTTTCAGCATTCCCCTTGCTGTAAACTTGATGATTTCTGCACCCAACTTCATATACAGGCTGTCATCTTTAATGAAAAGATTTTTGGGTCTCAATCTTATGCGCGCACGCGTATTGAGAATCAGGGTAACGTCCGGATCTTTAATTAAATCGACGGCGAACAGAGCGGTGTCTTCGTAATGAAAATAGACCTTTTCCCGGAGATCCCCCTGTTCCTGAAAAAGGTAGTAACCCTGTGCGTCTTTTTTAATGGCGGAATGAAAATAATCGATGATTTTTTGATGTTCAAATTCCCCGTGTGCATTGTGCCAGCGCCCGTTTTTATCCAGCCAGAATACGGCTTTGTCCTTCGCAATGACAATCTCGCGGCGCTTTTTGTCCATGTTAGGTATCGGTGTCTTGTGGCTTATATTGGTTGTTAAACAAACGTTCCGATTGCGTAACGTTTTTTGCTACAACACTTCTGCCGCCATCCTTTTTCCGGATCGTTATTATGACAAGCGGTATAAATCGCCGATGGCGCTAATTCATATTTGATGCATTCTATCACAGGAGATCTTCTTGACAATTACTTTTTCAGTTTAATAATGAAAGTTAACTCCACAAAAACTTCTAAATGTGGAATGAACTGAGATGATTACGGATTTTTTAGCCGCTATGATTTTGATTTCTTTGCGCTCCTGGCCCGGATGGTGGCACCCATATTGCTCATTTGTTCTTCAAGGTTCTGAACCATGAAGTTCGGATCCAAATGAAGCCGGTAAACCTTCAATCTTGGAAACATATTCTATAAACACTCTATCGTTGGGGGGAGGACATCATGACCAACAAAAGCAAATTCATCTTAATCGGCGTTCCGGTGCTCATCTTATTTTGCGGTGGTGTTATTGCCGGCTATTATATCTGGGGTGGGGCAGACAGCGAAAAGCGTGATTTTCCGGCTCTTCTTAAAGAGGCGGCTCAATACGTTGCCAGTTTAGAGACGCGACAAAGTGAGCTTGAAACCCAGCTGGCAGCCAAAACACAGCAAGCGCCGGATACCGGCGAATCAGAAACACCGGCGGAAGCAGCGCCTTCGGAAACACCAGCGGAATCGATGCCTTCTGAAGCACCGGCGGAAGAGGCGGGCGATGAGCGCACCAGAAGCCTTGAGATGAGATTGGCATCGCTGCAGGAGGAAAATGCCGCCCTTCAAACAGCGCTTAGCTCCGATAAATCCGCAACCGAAATAAATTTGGAGTTAACCGATCGAATTCAGGCGCTGATTCAGGCTAAAAGCGCCGTTGAGCAGGAGAATTCGACGCTGCGCGACAAACTCGGGCAGGCACAGGATCTGGCAGGTGAAAATGAGCAACTGAAGGTCCAGATCGCATCTTTGACTGAAATCAAATCCCAGCTGGAAAAAGGAAAGGCTGAGTTCGAATCCGCCGGCAGCGAAAACAATAGACTGGTTGCCGAAAATCGTGAATTAGAAATGCAGGCTCAGGTCTGCGCCAATGAAAAAGCTGAACTCGAGAGTAAAAATGCCGAGCTGCAGGCGGTAAACAGCCAGAATCAAGACCTGCTGGTTGAAAATCAGAAACTCAAAACAACGATTGCGGCAAATGCCGATGAAATCAGTACGCTAAAATTACGTTTGGATGAAATTCGGTCGATGACCAAAATGAACGAAACATCGGATGCCCAAAGCTCGGAGGCCAAAACCGAGAACAGTAAACCCTGACGCGTTCGGGCTACGGTCGAACGGAGAAGGGCAGGGCTGCCCGGGAACTGTATTGTTCGATTGATACCATAAGGAAAGGAGCACCATATGAAAATATGTCGATATACGGGCAGTCTGATTATGATCGCCCTTCTGATGGTCAGCGTTCATTTCGGTTTTGCTGCCAGTCTTAGTGATATGGCCAAGGAGGCCCAGAAAGCATTGGGTGGGTCTGCAGGCGGGCTCAGCAATGATGAAATCACCGCGGGCCTCAAGGAAGCGCTGCAGGTTGGAACTGAAAAAGCGGTGGGTCTCGTATCCCAAACGGATGGGTTCTACCAGAATCCGGCCATTAAAATCCCCTTGCCGGAATCCGTTCAGAAAGTCGAAAAATTGCTCAGAACAGCCGGCTACGGCGAAAAAGTAGATGCATTTGAGCTGAGCATGAATCGGGCCGCCGAGCGGGCTGCACCTGAAGCCAAATCCATTTTCTGGGACGCCATCTCCGACATGAAATTTGATGATGCCCAAAAGATCCTCAACGGGCGCGAGAATGAGGCGACGCTTTATTTTCAGGATAAGACCTCCGTACGGCTTCAGGAGGTTTTTAAGCCGATCGTCAAAGATGCCATGGGTGAAGTGGGTGTTACGCGATCCTACCAGGATATAAACCAAAAGATTACGAGCTTGCCTTTTGGCAAAAGCGCCAGTTTTGATTTAGACCAGTATGTCACCGATGGGGCATTGAAGGGGTTGTTTAAGATGCTGGCCGAGCAGGAGAGACAGATTCGCACCCAGCCGGCCGCCCGGGTGACCGATCTGCTCCAGAAAGTCTTTGCTGGTCAATAGGCTCTATCGGAAAATTTTAACATTTCGGTTAAGATCGTGGTCCTACAGCGCTTATCCGTAAAAACGGGCACCTGTATTTTAATCTA
>JASFIV010000268.1:0-6199 GCA_050122475.1 Desulfobacterales bacterium
GAGGGGTTTTTTCGATGAGCCAGGCCGCACAAGGATTTTAGCCTGCAGCGTACTTGAAGTACGTTGCAGGCTGAAATCCGCGGAGAACACAGCTCATCGGAAAAAGAGCCATTTAGGGATTGGAAACTTACTCTATTGGGGTGTTTTCGACCAAATCCCACACCCCACACGGACAGGCGCCGGCGCAAAAGCCGCAGCCGATGCACAGGTTTTCATCCACGACATATTCATAGCCGTTATTTTCAAGCGCTTTTCTGCTGATGGCCGCCTGGGGGCAAACGGCAACACAGATCCCGCAGTCTCGGCAGGCACCGCAAGATGAGCATTGCGATCCGCAATGATCCAGATCGGCAAATTCTGTGATTCGCGGGTCAAAATATTCCAGTGTCACCCGCTGACGATCAATCATGTCGCGCTTTTCAAAGGCCGGGCGTTTGCCCGCTAGCATATCGCAAATCGTACGGGCCACAACGCGTCCCGAGCCAATGGCTTCGGTCAGCAGGCCCGGGCGAACCACATCGCCGATGGCAAAAATTTGCATGTCTGAGGTCTGATAATTTTCGTTGACTTTAACAAAATCGTTTTCGGTCCGGACGTTTGCGGGAATAAATTCAAGATCCGGCACGTCACCGATGGAAACAATGACGGTATCGGCCGGTAGTTCCTCTCCCGTTGTGAGCTTAACTCCGGTGGCGGTAATTTCCTCGGTAACCACCGGCCATCTGAATTCAGCGCCCGCCGCTTCGGCCGCTTGCCTTTCTTTGCCGAAAGACAGCGGATCCTGAATATCCAGCAGGGTGATCTTGCGGGCGCCCAGGCGATGGGCCTCCGCAGCCGCATCACAGCCCACATTGCCGGCACCGATAATGACGACATGTCTACCCACCTTGGCCTTGTTGGCTTTGGCATCTTCCAGAAAATCAAATGCGGTCAAAGCCCTCTCATTGCCGGGTATCGGCAGGCGCCTCGGTTTCTGTGCGCCGGTGGCAATGACGACAAAGTCAAAATCTTCTTTGAGCCGGGTAATATCTTCGGAGCCCAGCGGTTGCTGAAGATTGATCCGTGGAATCACCTTTTCAATCCGCCGCATTTCCTCGCTGATGATCTCCTTCGGGATCCGACTTTCGGGAATCTGGCGCGTTATTTTTCCGCCCAGCTTTTTGGCCACCTCGTAAATCGTGACCTGGTGCCCGGCCTGCCGCAACTGCCAGGCGACTGATATGCCGGCCGGCCCACCGCCAATGACCGCGATTTTCTTGTCGCTTTCGGGCGGAAGATCGGGCAATTTGGCTTTAAGGCTTGCCTTGCCCAGTTGGGTGACATCCACCGGTGCCAGGGCTGAAATTTGACGGGAACAGGATTGCATGCACAGGTTGGGACACAGATAACCGCAAACAGATGCCGGAAAAGGCGTATAGCCCAAAGCGAGATCAACGGCCTCATCCACCCGGCCTTCACGAATCAAACGCCATCTGTCCTGCACCGGAATGCCGGTCGGGCAGGTGGCCTCGCAGGGAGCCGCGTATTTACGGTTTTCCCAGACCGGAACAAAGCGCCGCAGAAAACTGTTGGTGATCAGGGGGATCGGGGAGCGATCCAGCTGGGTCAAATCGCCGATTAACCCATCCTGTCCCAGTTCTTTATCCCAGACGCCCGATCGAAATGAAGACATGGATCGCATCGGGCTGGATACTTTTTCCTGTGCGCTGCGGGCCACCAAAAGTTGCCACTGCGATTTGTCGCTAAACGACTTCAGCAGCTCACTGCGATCGATTCGCCCTAAAAAAAGCTTCAAGTTCTCAATCAGCCAGTTCCAGTCCTCATCGCCAATCGGGATCAGCTTGGCATCGGTTTGACTGTAACCGGCATGGGGGCCGCGAAAGAACACTTTCCCACCGACCATGCCGACAAAGGGTCGATAACCCAGAACATTCTCCGGGTTCTGGGCTTCATGCCCGCAAACTACCGCAATCCCACCGGCCATAAATTCACCGAAGTAATCACCGGCCGAACCCAGGATCCAGAGCTCGGGCGGCACAAAACGCGGATTGTGTTTCGTCATGGTCATGCCGCGGGCACCGATGTTGCCGGCAATTGAAATTTTACCCTGTGCCATGGCATTGGCACAGCCATTGCCCGCATTGCCGTGAATAACAATCTCGGCCCCGGCATTTAGCCAGCCCACATCATCTGAAGCCGGTCCTAAAACCTCGATGAATGTGTTGGGAAAACCCATCGAGCCCACCCGCTGTCCAGGGTGGCCGGATATTTTAATCTGAATGGCATCAGCACCCGCACCCCACAGCCGGCCGCCGATGCCATGCTGCCCGTAGGCCTGGATTTCAAGAGGACGCTGGCCCTGAGAGACGGCATCCTGTATCTGCTCTTCCAGAACTCTCGACTCCACCCTCTTGCCGCCGAAATGACCCGAGATGACCCGGGGGGGCTTATTTTTGTCAGCGTGTTGGTTATCCATTTATGGTCTCCAAATTAAACAACATACTTAATTTTTAACCGCTCCGCTATGTTGGGATCATCGATGCCCAGCGCATCGGACATACCGATGGGCAATGAGGTGGATCGCCCCAGCGGTGCCACGATTTTTTTCAGTTCGGTGTCAAAGCTCAGATACAGATCGACCAGTCTCTGGGCAACCTGCTCAGCGTCCAGCCGCCGGTAAAGCCGCGGATCCTGTGAGGTGATGCCCTTAGGGCAAAGGCCGATGTTACAAATGTTGCAGCGGTCGGATTCGGATCCCAGGCACCCGGCAGCCGCCTGCATGACATATTTGCCGATCTGCACCCCGCTGGCGCCCAGCATGATCAGCGCGGCCGCATTGGCTGCCAGGTTTCCATTTTTGCCGACACCCCCGCCGGCCAGCAACGGCAGCTGGTTTTGCATACCCAATTCCACCAGCGTCAGGTAGCTGTCGCGAATATTGCTGGCGATGGGGTGTCCCATGTGATTCATGGACACATTATACGCAGCGCCTGTGCCACCGTCCTCACCGTCGATTGCCAGTCCGGCAGCGTAAGGATTTCGGGTCAGGTTGTTTAAGACTGCCAGCGCCGTCGAGGTGCCGGATATTTTGGGATAAACCGGCACCCGGAATCCCCAGGCCATATACATGGACTGGATCATTTTGGCCACCGATTCCTCAATCGAGTATTTGGTCTGGTGGGTGGGCGGGCTCGGCAAATTCACGCCGGTGGGCACACCCCGGATGGCCGCAATCAGCTCATTGACTTTGTACCACATCAGCAATCCGCCATCGCCGGGTTTGGCCCCCTGACCGTATTTGATCTCAATCGCGCAAGGGTCTTCTTTCATTTCCGGGATCGCGTGAATAATTTCATCCCAGCCAAAATAACCGCTGGCAATCTGTAAAATGACATATTTTAAAAACCGGGACCGCAGCAGCCGGGGTGGGCACCCTCCCTCGCCGGTACAAATTCTTACCGGCATCCCGAGTTCTTCGTTTAAATAGGCTACCCCCATCTGCAGCCCTTCCCACATAGTGGGTGATAGAGCGCCGAACGACATAGCGCCAATGATTAAAGGATAGATTTCGCGCACCGGTGGAATCCAACCATTGACGCTTAGAAATTTCAAATTTTCTTCAGGTGGTAAGACGCGCCCCAGCAGGGTGCGCAATTCAAATTCATGACGACCGGCATCCAGGGCCGGATCGGTCAACATCGATATGCGGATAAATTTTAAGCGGTCCAACACGCCCCCCGGTGCATTGCGCCGCCCGCCCCGCCTGCGGGGCTGACCGCCCTGGTTAATGTGAAATTTAAGTTTATCCGATTCATCCGCGCGACAGGGCGCGATGGCATCATTGGGGCAGACCATAGTGCACATGGCACAACCGACGCATCGGTAAGCCGGATCGGTTTTTTGCCGGATGCCGTAATAGCTTTTAAAAGCCGTGGCCGTCTCCTGGGTAATATCTGCCGGAGGCTCCAATATGCGCTTGCGAAATACCCCCAGCTCAATGGCATTCACCGGACAGACCGCCGTGCACTTTCCGCAAAGCGTACATTTGTCTAAATCCCATAAAATCTGCCACGGCAAATCTTTAACGCTCAGTGTGGAAGGGGCAATGGGTCTTTCTGGTTCCATAATGTAACCTCCTGACGACCCGGACCGACAAAAGCCGTGTCCAGATGCATGGGTTGAAAATCTTTGCTCTTATCCCGATTTGGAATGGCCGCGTCCAGCCCGCACAATTCTGAAGAAAACGCATAGACCCCGGGTTTGCCGCCAACAACGCCCGGTCGAAGTTTTTTGCGATCCTGCACCATAAACACACTGTGGTCGGGCAGACAGCCAATGACGCAGTTGGGCCCGTCGATAATCAACGGGCGGCAGGTTTGTTTCAGATTCTTTAAAAAATGGCTGTTCGGATGATCGCGCAGATCTTCATCCTGCAGCGGCGTGATAATATGTTTATAGGTCTCGATGCTGAGCCCCAGTTTTTTAATCGCGTAATGCAGGATATGGGTGAACACCTCCGAATCGGATTGATAGCCGCTATAGCCGTCAAATCCCCGGGACTCTAAATATGAGCGGATGGGTACAAAGGCGGTATTTTCGCCGTTGGTCATGGTCGCATAACCCTGGATGAAAAACGGGTGGCAGGCATACAGGGTAATGGCATAGTTGGTGTTTTGCCGACCCTGAGCCATTATTACCCTGGCATTCAGCTCTTTGCGATCCAAATTCAGGTGCTCGGCCACCAGCATGGGATCCCCGATTTCCTTGATCATAATGACATCCGGCCAGAAGGAAAAAACGATCATGTCCTTTTTTTCCTCCCCCATTGCTCTGAGCTGAAGCCTAATTTTAAGCAACTGGTCGTAAAGCTGGGACTGGTTCATATCCTCCCACTCTTCCGGATATTCATAGGCCCGAATCAGATAGACATCCCGTTTGGGAACGCCAGGCGGAGGGACCTTGGGCAATTTGACCGAAATTTTATATTTGGTCATAAAGCCGATATCCATCATGAAGGTGTCTAAGCGCTTTAAGCCTTTATCGCTGAATATCCCCGATAATATGGGCGCATCTTTAATTTCCTCAAAGGGACCGGCCAGATCACGCAGGAAAATCCCGACGCCCGAGCAATCATGACCTTCGCGCATCACATCGAGCGCCTTTAGAGCAACCATTGGGGATAATGGTTCCTGGCTGGTAATGGCAAATAAGCGACACATGGGAATACATCTCCTTTTGGGTTTAAGATGAAAAATCCTGCCGGGTTGCACCCAACAGGGATAAAATCGCCTTAGCGATAGGTTCGATGCGTTGTCGGTAAAGAGTTCGGATCAGCTAGAGTATCGCTTCAGGCAGGATAAGCTGCAAGAACCTGTCTCAAAAATGTATCTAACGCCCAATGGCTTTGTTGAACACCTTAATCTATTCAGATCAGATGTGAAATCCCACTTTTAAGCGGGGGACGTGATCTACTATTTTCGAGATAGGTTCACGTTATGGTTGTTAATCGTTTCATCATCAGAATTTTTTCGGGAGTTTAGCGGAGGCGTATGGCAGGTATCGGTATAACCGTTGTAAACACAGCACCTGCGATACAGCATGCGAGGCATCACATTGGATTGGCACCCGATCCTTGACCGGGAAAAACTGTTTAGTTTGTTACAATGCCAGCCAGCACCTTAACGTAACCCCAGTAGGGAATACTGTAATGTGGCGTCTTCCTCCTTTACCATTTCGCTGAAAGCCCCCTTTGTGAAAACCGCCGGGCTTCATCAATCCGTCGCTTATATCATATAAATTCAATCTGAAAAACAAAAAATTGATGAAGATCAAGGCTTAACCGAAAAGCCGAAAATTAATGAAGCCTGGCCGATTCCTATCTGTTCGCAATGATCGTGCCATATGAACACAATTACAAATGCCCGTCATTCCTGTATCCGCGCGTTCGACCAAAAGTCAATAAATTGAAATCATACATAAATGTCGCATCTGGGCCAAAAATTTTACAAAAATGTAAGATTTAGGACGAGCGCTGGCAGTTCGTTATCGGCCGTTGGCTGATCGAATTGAGATCGATCGATTATCCGGATAATCATAAAAGATTAGCCGTTCGCATCGGGTATTTTAGTAAAAATTCGTTTATCAGATGACGCCTTGACTTGGAAATTGATATGGGGTTAACAAGATGAAAATAAAAATA
>JASFIV010000269.1:0-6189 GCA_050122475.1 Desulfobacterales bacterium
GGCCGCCTATTTTTACGCCAACGATATGCGCGTGGCCAATGACAAAACCGACGCGTTTCAGAATGTCATGACGTACACGGTGGGATTTATGGCTTCCCCGGCCAGCCGCGTGTTTTTGATCAATACCTCCAACAACGGCAACGGCAAAACCAACCTAACCAACAGCGCGCATCCGGATTACGGCAAGTTTCATTTTGATGCCGAATCAGCCGATGGCCTTTCGCAGGCCGTTTTAGATGCAGTCAACAGTATTATATCGCGCACCAGTTCTTTTACCGCACCGGTGGTTCCCGTGACCCGCACCACCAGCGGCAATAAAATTTACATGGCTTTTTTCAAACCGCTGGATCAAAATTTCTGGGAAGGCAATGTCATCAAATTTGGTCTCAGCACGGATAATGCAATTATCGGCAGCGACGGCAATGCGGCCACCTGGCCCAACGGGGCCATGCGCGAAGACGCCCAGGCCTATTGGCAGACCATTGACTGGGCCGATACGTCCAAAAGCAACGGCATCCATAACGACAGCCGTAATATTTACACCTACCTCGGATCGGTTAAAGATTTAAATAATTCGGGCAACCGGTTTACCACTTACAACGCCGGCCTAACCGCCGAAAAGCTGGGTAACCCTGCAGATGTGACGGTCAACGGCAGTCTGGTTTCCGGTAAAGACAAGGTGATTCAATATATCCGTGGGGCGGATGTTCTTGATGAGGATGCAGACCTGGATGTCAGCGAGAACCGGCCGGTTATCACGGGCGATGTGCTGCACAGCGAGCCCCTGGTGTTCACCTACCGCTATGCCGACAATAGCGCCAAAACCATGGTGTTTTTCGGCGCCAATGACGGCATGCTGCATGCGGTTTTGGATACGACAGACCCGGATTTCGATGTTTCCGGAGATGAAACCGATCACGGTACCGAGGCCTGGGCATTCATTCCACCCGACCAGCTTTCGCGCCTGAAAGACATCCTGGAGGGCAGCGTCCACCAGGATTTTGTGGACGGCAGCCCCAAAATCTACTTTCATGACGTGGATGCGGATGGCGTGCTGGATACCGGTGACGGAGACCGGGTTATTCTGGTGTGCGGTCTGCGCAAAGGCGGTTCCAGCTATTTTGCGCTGGACATTACCGATCCCGATGATCCGCAATATCTGTGGCAAATCAGCCCGACCAGTGATAACTACACCGATGTGGTTATTCCCGAACTCGGCCAGAGCTGGTCTGAACCTCAATTCGGTGTAGTAAAAACCGACGATGATGACACAAGCGGCAAGTCCGTTTGCTTAATCGGGGGTGGATACAGTTCAGACCATTCAGCCGGAAATGCCGTGATTGCTGTAAATGTCTTGACCGGTGCCGTAGTTAAAACGTTCACCACCGGCATGTATTACAGTGTGGCCAGCAGCGTTAAAATTGTGGATGCGGACGGCAATGGATTTGTCGACAAGGTCTATGTCGGCGATCTCGGCGGCCAGATGTGGCGTCTGGGGCAGGTGTACATCAATGCTCAGGGTTCCTCGCTGAGTTTCCCGGACTGCAACGAAAATATCGATAGCTGGATTCCTGAAGTTGTGTTTGCGGCCCCCCCGTACACGGTTGAATCAACGACCTACAATCGAAAATTTTACTACCCGCCCAGCGTGACGCTGGAAAAAGGTTATGATTTGTTGTTCATGGGAACCGGCGACCGCGAAAACGCCTGTGACACGGCCACTGCTGCGGACCGTATCTACTGCATCAAGGATGCCCATGGCTCGATCTTCATGACCGAGGCCGATTTGGTAGATGTGACCGATGCGAGCGCCACGACTCCGGACTTGAGTCAAACCACCGGGGATGTGGATGCAAACAGCGACTATGATCAGGGTTGGTTTATCCGGCTGGTCGACGGTTCGGGAGATACGGAGGTGGCCGCAGGCGAAAAAGTGCTGGCGCAGGGGATTGTGTTTTACAAAACCTATTATGTGACCACATTTGCGCCCAACAGTGATCCGTGCGTGCCCGGCGGCAATGCCAAAATTTACGCGCTCAATTATTTAACCGGCGAGGCCGTGATTAAATTTACGGATGTCGACGCCGATGGGATTGAGGACCTGACCCGCAGCGTCGTTTTAGGGGGCGGTATTCCGTCCAAACCGGTCGTCGTTATTACCTCAGCGGGCCAGAAGCTGTTCATATCGCTGGGGAGCACCAATCCGGATGCTGCCAGTCAATCGATTGGTGCCGGCATCATCGAGGTCGACCCGCTGTACCCCCCGCATAACTTTTTCTATCTGTGGTGGCGCGAACTGCTTAATTAGGTTGCGATTCGGGTAAAATGTGTTTAGCCCATGGCGCATCGGGCATATCGTTTTGATGATCGAACCCATCCGTTTTGGATGGGTTTCGTTTTTTTGAAAGCCGCTGCAAGGTTTTATGCCGCCGCTGCACGCCGTCTGGCGAATTGCATCAGTGCAAATTGAATTTCACAATTGTCATTCCAAATTCGACGGGCGTCAGCTCGCCCCCATTCGATCAGGTCGAATCGCCTGTGCCCCATTCATTTTTTTTGCGGAGCGATATTCTCCGGCAGCAGTTTTGGATTTTATATTTTGCCGCACCGACGCGCAACGGTTTTTAAATTGCCGGATGCCATCTTTGATGTTGGGATTTAGGCCTCCCGTTCAACCATCGGGTGTTAATTTCATAAGCTACTGAAAATACATAATAATATAATATAAATAACCGATCTCTGCAGCCTTTCCGGCGAAGATGGCGTTGTCCGCCCCTATGGCCGTCAACCGATTTTTGCCCGCTTTGGTTCAATCCTGATGTTGTTTGCATTCGATACAATCGGGACTACGATGATTGCGCTGCTGAAATTTAGCCGATGGCGCGCATAAACCGGCTATATGGCATAAATTTTGTATTTGATTCCCGCTGGAGGAAATTAAAATGAACAGAAGAAATTCAGGCTTTACCGCATTAGAGCTGGCGACGACCATCGCCATCGTGGCTGTGATTGCGGCATTGGCTATGCCGCCTTATCTCCAATGGAACCGGGCACGGCGTTTAGAAGGTGCTGTTGTGAATCTGACAGCAGACCTTGAAATGGCTAAGATTCGGGCCATACGCGAGAATGCCTTTGTCGTGGTGACATTCGGCACCAACAGCTACTCCATGTTCATTGATACCGGTGATGGCGTCGGGGGCCCGCCCAACTGGAACCAGGATTCCGGTGAACAACAGATTCTGAACCGTGAAATGCCGGCCGGCGTGCAGATCGACACCGGCAGTCTCAGTTTCCCGTTGAACAATGATAAAATGCGATTCAACGGCCGCGGCATTCCCCCCGATCTGATTTCACCTGAAATCATACCGGTGGCCAACACCGTCAAGAATCGGCAGGTTTCCATCAACCGCTTAGGTTATATCAATGTGCAATAAAGGAAGATTAAAATGGTAATGATAAAAAGGCCCGCAAACGTAAAAAACGATAGCGGATTTTCTTTGATCGAATTGTTAATAGCGATGTGTGTTTTTGCACTCGGTATGCTGGCTGCTGCCAGCATGCAATACTCGGCTGTGCGCAATAACACCACCGGTAATACCGCCACCCAGGCCAACATGCTGGCCAAAGCCACCCTGGAGATGTTGAAAAGCCAAGACATCGAGTCTTCAGCTCTGGCTGTGGGCGATTATGTTGATCCCTCACCGGTTGACGCCAAAGGCAATCCCGGCGGCATTTATAATCGCACTTGGCGGATTGATCCCCTGGGGGCTTCCACGCGCCGCATCAGCGTAACCGTGGCCTGGACGAAATTTGGTAGTACCCGGCAGGTGACAATGCGCTCAAACACCATGGGGAACGGCGTATGAAAGGCGATGCAATCTACAGACAACGGCATGCTGGTCGGGCTGCCGGATTTACGCTGGTCGAGGTACTGGTTTGCCTCGCGTTGCTTTCAATCCTGTTCGGTACGATCTACCGCTCATTTTCGAGTGTAAACCGCTCCTATACGAAAGAAAATGTCAAAGCCGGCGTTCAGCAAAAAGCACGCATCGGAATTGATTTGATGGCGCGCGATATCCGTCTGGCCGGATTGGATCCCCTGGCGGAAGCCAACGCTGGCTTTATATCCGCCGGCACCAATACCACCAGTATCCAGTTTACGGCCGACCTCAATTATGACGGCGATATTATAGATCCTTTTGAAAATATTACCTATAATTTAAACGGGGATCGGCTTGAGCAAACGAGTGATTTAGGCACCGGTATTTCTGTGGACACCTTGCTGGACAATGTTACCGCCTTGACGTTCACCTATTTGGATGCGAGCGATACGGCTCTGGCCGAACCCATTCCGGTCGACCAGATTGCATCCGTCCTAATTTCGTTAACTGTGCAACGTCCGTCCGGCAGGGATGACCCGATCAGCCGGACGTACACGACACGCGTCAGATGTCGAAATCTGTAGGGAAGAAAGAAAATAACATGAAACTGCTGACATCACTGAAAACCACAATTGATAACGAACACGGTTTCGTACTGGGAACAGCCATTCTAATTTCGGCCATTTTGCTGCTGGCCGGCGTGCTGGCGCTGTGGACCTCCAACACCGAAGTCACCATCGTGCGCAACGAGGGCCAGATGCTTCGGGAATTTTATGATGCTGAGGCCGGGGTGGTCGATGCCATTGAAAATTACAACTCGGGCCCGACCACCTGGATGACCAATGATTTTCTGTCCGCTGATCCGACCGTGGCCAGCAATGCGGTCACATCCAGCGATGAAAACGGCAATGCGGTCGCCACCGTTGAAGCTCGCTGCATCGAGCCCAGCGCAACACCGATTCCGTCGTTCAGCGATGCAGCCAACACCATACCCCAGCAGCCGCATATCGGCTCCCCGCCGCCTGGCTCGGGTTACAGCCTGAAATATTTTGAAATTCGTCGCTACAGCTTAACAGCCACGTCAACCAGCGGTAATACCCAGGTTCAGGTGGGCACCTGGAAGGTATTTAATAAGTTTTAGGTTGCAGAGACACCTTTTTTGAATCAAAAGCAAGCGGTTCATGAAAGACCATGGAGATTCAGGGATGAAGAAATTTGTTTGGATGATATTGATACTGATCGGAATTACGGCAGCATCCGCTTGGGCGGATGACACCGAAATCTACGGCACGATCACCAACCCGGACCTGGCGCCCAATATTCTGATTGTTTTTGACTCTTCGGGCAGTATGTCCACCGTGGATGTGCCGGGCACACCCTATGATTCGGCGACTGTTTACAGCGGATCATACAGTACCAACACTGTTTACGAACGCTACTGGAGCTGGAGCAGCTGGTCCTATCAATGGCGAATTTTTGCCGATGATGTAGCATTTTTGAACTGTACCTGGATACAAGGTGATTTGCTCTTTCAGGGCTATGCCTATGGCGATATTTATGCATCCAGTTATGCCTGCGGCGGCTCAAAGCGCCGGCTGCGCCTGGGCAATTTCATGAATTACGATGAATCCGGGGTGGGTGAGATCAAAAGCCGCATCGCAGTGGCCCAGCAGGTCATCACCGATCTGATCAACAACACCACCGGGGTGCGCTTCGGGTTGATGAAGTTTAACCCGGATCAGGGTGGCCACCTGGTGGCGGCCTGCGGCACCGACCAGACGACGTTGACCAACGACGTCGCCAACCTGACCGCCGATGGCTGGACCCCGCTGGCCGAAACGCTGGCCGAGGCCGGGCTCTATTTTGCCGGCATGAGCAGCTGGTACAACGCCGGTGTCAGCTATACATCGCCCATACAGGAGCGTTGCCAGAAAAATTACATTATTATTATGACCGATGGCCAGTCGACCCAGGATATCGATTCGCGGCTGACCGGCACCCCCTATATCAATGGTGATGTCATCGGCGATTATGACAGCGATCACAGCGGCTCAGAAGCGGTCTATGCCGACAATGGCTCCGACTACCTGGATGATGTCGCCAAATACCTCTATGAAAATGATTGTCATACCACCCTGGGCGATGGGACGACTTTCGATAAGCAAAAGATTGTTACCTATACCATCGGCTTTAAAACCTCCCATGCCCTGCTGCAGAATACAGCCGCCAACGGCGGCGGGGAGTATTTTACGGCTGACAACATCTCGGAGCTGGCCCTGGCCTTTGATCAAATTTTGGCCGCTATTTC
>JASFIV010000270.1:0-6050 GCA_050122475.1 Desulfobacterales bacterium
TTTAGTTATTGATTTAAGCCAGCCGTCGAGCCCGATGAAAGACCGCTCTAATCTCGGGGATTTCTTCTGTCCTCTGTCTTCTGTTTTCTGACCCCCGAACCTGTGAACCCTGAACCTCTGAACCCTGAACCTGTGTACCTTAATCCGGTTTGTCGAATGCCTGCAAAACATCACCGATCTGTTCGGTGGCGTTCCAGAACTCTTTGGCGTCTTTCAGATCGCTAATCTGTTCCCATTGGACCAGGAGCTGCTCCGGCGTGAGGATTTTTTCACCATCGCTCGTCCTGGCGCCGGGACCGGTCACAATGGCAGCACGATTGAAATTGCCCATGCCGGCGTTATAGACACTGCCGCTGACCGGACATTGCTCGGATACCAGGTAAAGCGCCAGGGGCGCCACAAGCTCCGGTTTAAGTTTATCGATGAAATCCGGCGGCAAAATATCCGCCGTCAGGCGCGAAGCCGCCACCGGAGCGATGGTGTTGACTTTGATATCGTATTTTTCGCCTTCCAGTTTTAAGGTGTTCATCAGGCCCACCAAGCCCATCTTAGCCGCTGTGTAATTGGATTGACCGAAATTGCCGTAAAGCCCTGCAGCTGATGTTGTCAGCAGTATCCGCCCGTAACCCTTTTCTTTCATCACCCCGAAGGCTGGCCGCGAGACGTGATAAGCCCCATTTAAGTGCACATCGAGGACCGCCTGCCAGTTTTGCGGTTCCATCTTTAAAAAGGTCTTGTCCCTTAAAATACCGGCATTGTTGATCAGAATATCCACCGTACCAAAGGCATCCAGGGCCGTCTGTACAATATTTTCGCCACCCTTTACGCTGGCCACACTGTCATAGCTGGCTACCGCTTCGCCACCCAGGGCCAGAATCTCGGCCACTACCTGATCGGCCGGATTTTTAGAGCCTTTGCCCGAGCCATCGCGGGCGCCGCCCAGATCGTTGACCACCACATGGGCGCCGCGCTTGGCGAGCTCCAGCGCGTACACCCTGCCGAGCCCGGCGCCGGCGCCGGTGACAATGGCCACGCGGCCGTCAAATCGAATCTGTTCTTTAACCGGATCGCCGTATTCAAAAACACCATTGTCGATGACCACCTCGCCCGACTCGGCGTTGATCACCCGCCAGAGGGCCTGGCCGTCATCGATTTGCCAGATGAGCGTTTTAATCGGCACGCCGGGATAAAGGGGGCGTTTAAAGCGGCAGTCCAGCCGCCTGACCTTTTGGGGCTTACCCGGGACCAGCTTTTCGATCAGCGCCCTGCAGGCATAGCCGTGGGTGCACAGGCCGTGCATAATCGGTCGCTCGAATCCGGCCATTTTGGCAAATTCACGGTCCACGTGTAGCTGAAAAGTATCACCGGACAGCCTGAAAATCAGGGGCTGATCCACAGTGGGCCTGGCGTCCACCTCCATATCCGGCTTGCGCTCCGGAAAAATGATTTGTTTTTTGGGCGCATCCTCTCCGCCGAATCCGCCGTCCAGGCGCGCAAATACCGTGGCAATGCTGGTGAACAGTTTATCGCCGTTGGAGTGATGGGTTTCAAATTCGGCAATGATCAGGGCGCCTTTATCCCTGCCCTTATCATAATAATGGGTAATTGCCCCTGCGGTGGACAGGGTGCCTTCAGGGGGAATGGGGTTGTGGAAAATGATCTCGTGCTCTCCGTGTAGAATGCCGGCCAGATTAATATTACTGGCGGCAGCCAGCTCGGGCATCAAATCATACGCGGTGGTGATCGCGAAACTGGGGATGACCTTTAATTCTTTTTCATAACAGTAGTCCAGATCTGAAAACCCGGCGCCCACCCCGAGGGCATACAGCACGGTGTCTTTCCAGCTGTAATCTTTGGTGTAGGGGCCGATCTGTTTACCGATGGCATCCAAGTCTAAAGCCATACATTATCCTCCCTCAGAAGCTGTCTAAAAAATGCATCTAACGCCCAATGGCTTTGTTGTAAACCGATTCAAAATACTCGAATACTAACGTGTATGCTCCGTTTTCGAATCGGTTTACGCCGCGCCCTTGGACGTGATCTACTATTTTTTTGACAGCTTCGGCAAATTTTTATTTTTCACCATCAAACAGCCAAACAGGTAACAAACAACTGACAACCAATAACAAATAACTTTCTAATCTAGTGTAAACGCCGGCACCAATATGAACTTCAGGGTCTCTTTGACCACTTTGGTGTAATGCTCATGATCGGTTTGCAGCATGGGGCGGAAAAAGTCTTCCCCGGAGATAAAATTCAATACCGTATTCCAGACCGCCAGTATGCGGGCTTTGGCCTCGATTGAAACGCTTTGTCGATCAATGGCCAGTTGCATAGCCACGGCAATGTTGGCGATATATTTCGAAATCTTGAGATCCATCGTCACGCCATGGGAGGTTTTGTTGAAATAGCCGAAAAGAATCAGATTGGAGACTTCCGGATGGGCGAACAGGTAATCGCACATCATGTCAATGGATATCTCGAGGCGATCTTTAAGGGATTTGCCGCTGACTGTTCTTTCGACCTCATTCAGGCGCGACTGGAGCTCCTCACCAACGTCCTGCAGAACGGCTTCATACAAATCCTGTTTTTCGCCCCAGTGGTAGTAAAGCGTGGAAATATCGATGCCCACATATTTGGCAATCCGACGGGTGGTGGTATCGTTGTATCCGTGTTCACCGAAAATCCGGCGCGCGGCCGCCAGAATTCTGGCTTTCATCGAATTCGGATCCTGACGGGCTTTTTCCAGAGGAGAAGGCATCCATTAAACCTTATAGCGTCAGTTAATAAATCCAACAGATGTTTCCATCAATTGATGGATAACGTATGGAGTTTCAGCCTTGAAGTCAAGAGAAACTTGAATCGGACAGACGATTTGATTTTGAAAAAATAATTTGCATTGTTACGCTATATGCAATATTGTTGCACAGTAGGTTTTGTTTGAATTGCTCTTTAATTATATTGTAACCATATAAAATATTATTAAATACTTCTCTTAATGGTGTTATATGTACAGTCGCAACGAAATTACATATGAGCTCAGATCCAAGTCCCATGACAGTTTAAACGTCGCACAGAGAATGGTTCAACTACTCGTTATCATTATCATCACGATAGGTATAGGTCCAATGGCATGGGCGACAGGCCCGATGCCGGTCTTTGTCAGCATCAATCCCCAGCAGTATTTTGTGAAACAAATTGGCAAGGAACTGGTGGATGTTCAGGTGATGGTACCAACCGGCGCTGATCCGCATACCTATGAGCCCAAACCCAGGCAGATGGCTGGCATATCGAAGGCCAAGGCGTATTTTGCCATCGGCGTTCCGTTTGAAAATGTCTGGCTGGATAAAATAGCCGCCGCCAACCCGGACATGACAGTTGTCCATACCGATGACGGTATTGAAAAGATACCCGTAACAACCCAGCATCATGATGAGGGAGAGGCGCATCATGAAGAGGACGCACACGGGCACGGCAGACTGGACCCCCATATCTGGCTTTCGCCGCCCCTGGTTAAGATCCAGGCCCTCACGATCATGAGCGCGCTACAAAAAATGGATCCCTCCCATCAAGCCGATTATCAAAATAACTATCAGCAATTTGTGGCACAAATCGATCAGCTGGACAGTGAACTCAAGACGATTTTTGCCGGCAAGCAGGGGATGCGGTTTATGGTCTTTCATCCGTCCTGGGGCTACTTTGCCCGGGCCTATGGGCTCAAGCAGGTTGCTGTTGAGATTGAGGGCAAGGACCCCAAACCGGCCCAGGTGAGAGAGTTGATCGAATATGCCCGCGCAAAAGAGATCAACATCATTTTCGTTCAGCCCCAGTTTTCAACCAAAAGCGCCCAAGTCGTGGCCAAAGAAATCGGCGGCCAGGTGGCTTTTGCCGACCCTCTGGCTGAGGACTGGTTGGGCAATCTCCGCGAGGTGGCCGACAAATTCAAAGCGGCCTTGAAATAGGAATACAATGATGAGCACACCGATTGTAGAAATGAATAATGTGTCATTTGCCTATAACGGCCAAACCGCTCTACAGGATGTCAGCCTGGAGATCCGGTCCGGCGATTTTATCGCCATGATCGGCCCCAACGGCGGCGGCAAAACGACCTTGTTGAAACTGATGCTGGGTTTGCTCAAGCCGGATAGGGGCACCGTGCGCGTCACCGGCCAATCTACTCAAAAGGCGTCTACGAGCATCGGATATGTGCCGCAGGACGTGCACATCAATCGCAGTTTTCCGATTACCGCCCTGGATGTCGTGCTGATGGGCAAGCTGGAGCCCAAAAAACGATGGGCGCGTAAGACAACTTCCAACCGCCAGGAAGCCATGACAGCGTTGGAGCGGCTGGAGATGGCGCCCCTGGCGGAAAAGAAAATCGGCGAATTGTCCAGCGGCCAGTGCCAGCGAGTCTTCATCGCCAGGGCGCTGGTCACCGAGCCTCAATTGCTGCTCTTGGACGAGCCCACCGCCAGCATCGACACCAAGGGTCAGGCGGAATTTTTCGAAATGCTCAAAGATCTGAATCGGGACGTCACCATTGTGGTTGTCAGCCACGATCTGCTGGCGGTATCCCGGTATGTCAAATCGGTGGCCTGCGTAAACCGGGTCCTGCACTATCACAACCAGGCCGAAATTACCGGTGAGATGCTGGAAACCATGTACCCCTGCGCCGCGGACGATACGTGCCCTGTGGAATTATTGGCCCATGGGCTGCCCCATAGGGTGCTAAAAGATCACTAAAGCTATTTCATAAATATTTTTTTGTAAGAATATGATCGAAGCCCTTCAATTTGAGTTTATGCGCCATGCGCTATTCGCCGGCCTGCTGGCCAGCGTGATCTGCGGCATCATGGGCACGCTGGTGGTTGTCAACCGCATAGTTTTTCTGTCGGGCGGCATTGCCCATGCTGCTTATGGCGGTATCGGCCTGGCCTTTTTCTTTGGCTGGCCCTATTTACCGAGCACCATCGGTTTTGCTCTGGCCGCCGCCGTGGTCATGGCCGCCGTCAGCATAAAGGCCAAACACCGCGCCGATACGATCATCGGTGTGATCTGGGCCCTGGGAATGGCATTCGGCATCTTATTGATCGACCTGACTCCGGGCTACAATGTGGATTTGATGAGCTATCTGTTCGGCAGTATCCTGACAGTGCCCGGATCGGACCTGTTGATCATGCTGGTCATCGGAATTTTGATTACGATACTGGTGGCGGTTTATTACAAAGACCTGCTGGCCATGTCCTATGATGAGGAATTCGCGCGGATACGCGGAGTGCCGGTAAACGTCCTTTATTTTGCGCTCATCGGCATCCTGGCCGTAACCATTGTTCTGGTGATTCGGGTGGTGGGTTTGATTCTGGTAATTGCCCTTTTGACGATTCCGCCATTTATCGTGGAAAAGCACGCCAAGTCTCTGGTTCAGATGATGGTGGGGTCCAGTTTGTTGGGGGCTTTGTTTACGGTTACCGGCCTGTGGCTATCATACCGGTATGATCTGACATCCGGCGCCGCCATCATCATGGTCGCAGGAATTGCATTTTTGCTCTCTTTGCTGCTTGAACGAACGGGCCTTCTGGTAAAAACTAAAAATCAACCGGCAACGTCTGAAAGCGGAGAGACAGAAGCTATTTAGGTTATCATTTGAAAAAGAGTTTAGTCTATTTTTTTCCTCGTGCCATATACCTTGAGCCCTGGGCCGTTATAAAACGGCAGTGATATATGGAAAGGAAAGAACTGTTTGCTCATCAGTTAATTACGGTCAAATAATTAAAGGTGTATTATGTGCCATCAATGCAATTATCCGCAGATGCTCACCTCAGCCGATTTGGAAACAACCAAAAACCGCCTGCACGTTCTGGAGGTTGTCGGTAACAACCGCTTTCCACTGTCAGCCGATGATATATTCAAAACACTGGAGCGCAGCAGTTCGATCAATAGGGTAACCGTTTACCGTATTCTGGATCTACTGGTGGATAATGGCATCGTTGAACGCCTCAGCACCGGCGGCCGGGCCGCTTATTACGGTCTGGCCCCCAATGATTACCACC
>JASFIV010000271.1:0-6043 GCA_050122475.1 Desulfobacterales bacterium
TTCGAAAACCGTAAAAGAGTATTATCTAATTTTGGTTGACACCCTGTTGGGCAGTTTTGTTGAACCCTTTAAGAGGCGGCAAGACCGCAAAGTCATCAGCAGAGCATCGAAGTTTTACCTTTTTGACATCGGTGTGGCCGGATCACTAACCAAACGCAATATTGCAGAAGAAAAAGGCGAAGCATTTGGAAAGTCGTTCGAACACTTCATTCTCACGGAAATCACTGCTTATAATTCCTACCAAGAGGTGGGCTTTAAAATCAATTTTTGGAGAACAAAATCGGGTCTGGAAGTTGATTTTGTTTTAGGTGATGGGGAAGTGGCTATCGAAGTCAAAGGAGTTAGTCGTATCGATAACAGGGATTTGCGTCCTCTGCGTGCTTTTAAAGATTTATACGCGCCTCGCCTGGCCCTGGTTGTTTGCAACGAGAAAGAGGAGCGGATCGTGGGAGATATTCGAATTATTCCATGGCGTAAATTCTTGTCTGATTTGTGGGCAGGCAGACTCATCCATTAAGTGATAGGAATGTCTTCTGAAGAAACCACCACCCGCTTCGGCCTCATTCGACACGCTGAAACCCATTGGAATCGGGAAAGCCGGATTCAGGGGCATGACGATTCTTCCCTGACGGACAGCGGCAAAAAAGAAGCCGATGCCTGGGGGCGTCATCTGAAGAGCGTGGCCTGGGATCGCATCTTGGGCAGCGACCTGGGGCGAGCGGTGAATACCGCTGCTATCATCAACCATCACCTGCAGATCCCGTTTGAAGCCGATCCGCGGCTGCGAGAGCAGGACTGGGGCGAGTGGACCGCTAAACCAACCGATACCATTAAATATGAAGAATTGCATAAGCTAAATGAGGACAGAAGATCCGGCTGGCTGTTTTGCCCTCCTGGAGGAGAAGATCGCATCAGTGTGTGGCAAAGAAGTCATAACGCCCTGGTGGCTGCCGCCCGCAAATGGCCCGGCAGTACCATCCTGGTCGTCACCCACGAAGGGGTGATCAAGAATTTAATATATCGTCTTTGCAATCGGACCTATGCGCCGGGTGAATCCGCTTTAATTAAATCACGCAATTTACATTGGCTGGTTATCCATAAAAGCGGCCTGCAGCTTCATGAAATCAATGCCCTGCGATTGCCCGAAGCGGACTGATACGACATGAAAATTCTGACAATTCACGACGTTCGCAAAGAATATTTTGACTTGAACCTGGCGGCCTATCGGCTGACCTTTGATGATGGGCTTTTTTCCCAATATTATTATTTTCAATTTTTTAAAGATCATCCTGAAAAGCTCACTTATTTTATTGCGACTTCTATGATTAAGCCCGGAGCAGTCAGACCCATTTTCAACGGTCGGTATTTGCCCTATATAAAATCCAAAAAGTATATGTACCGAACTTTTGCCGAAGGCCGCTTTGATCATTTCATGAATGTTGATGAACTGAAGGCGCTCAGTCGGCATGAAAATGTTGACATCGGGGCCCACAGCCACTTTCATGATGTCATTCTAACCCGCTCCCTGCCACACAAACGAAAGGCGCTGAGCCCCTGGAAGCTTGAACGCATCCAGGCGGCCAAAAAAATTCCCCACGAAGAATTCAGCATCCGTTCCAAGCTGGCCTTTAAAGGCGTCGAAGTTAGCGGCGGAAAATTGATTCCCAGATCCCAAAGTGCCTGGGAGGACTTTATCAAATATGATACCGAACTTTGCCTGAACTGGTTTGAACAGAATTTACAAATGCAGCCCAGGATTTACGGCTTTCCATTCAATGAATACAGCGACACAACCGTTCGAATTCTTAAATCCTTTGGCTTCCGGCAGTTTTTTGCGGCCCGGCCCAAGAATCGAAAAGAAATTACCGGCAGAATTGATATTGACAGCCTGGTATAAACACAGGGGGTAAAAGTGCTTGATATGCAAGCATAAATCCTGTAAGTGTAGCCGATTATTACCTGAATCTTGCATGAAAATTAATGAGAAGATTATATTCTTTTGATAAGGCTGGAAACCATCTTATCTCATTAATTTTCACCCGTTGGTCTTCGCTTTCAGCTTCGCCCCAACAAGATGGGCGAATCGGAGGCTTCCATCTGCTGCGTTATTCAGTGCGAAGCATAGCTGACTATAGCTTCGCCCTGAAGTGCCTTGCATATGAAAGCCTCCAATTCGTGCAAAATCCAGGTATTACCTGAATCTTGCATGAAAATTAATGAGAAGAGTCAATAATATTAGATAACCACAGGTTGTAAACATATTCAGAGAGGATTCTGATGAAAACATATTATCTGGCGTCCGCCGGTTGCCCGCGCCGGGCGGTCGATTCTCAAAAAATAGCGGATTATCTCGAAACCAATGACATTAAATATACTCAGGATATTAAGCAGGCAGATCTGATCATTGTCAGCACCTGTGCAGCCCTTAAATCAAGGGAGGATCTGTCGAAAACAGCCGTTACCTGGTACCAGGAACAAAAGCGCCAGGATGCCAAAATCGTAGTCGCCGGTTGCCTGGGTAAAATCAATCCGGCAGTCAAAAAGGAATTCTCGGAGGTGGCCTTTATTTCGCCCAGAGAAATTGATGCCCTGGATGATATGATTGCTGCCAAAATCCCTTTCAAAGATATCCCGGATCCGAATCAAATTGGAAGTTTCCCTCTATTTCCGGATAAGCCGGAACGCGAGGCTAAGGGCGATCGTTTAAACAAGCGTCTTGATCTGGCCTATGAAAAAGAGGATCTGTTTACGCTAAGGATCGCAACGGGCTGTCTGGGAAACTGCAGCTATTGTGCTGTGAAATTCGCCGTTGGTCAGCTGGAAAGCAAGCCGCTGGATACGATCGTTACTGAATTTAAAAGCGGTTTGGATCAGGGGTTTGAACATTTTGTGCTCATTGCCGGAGACGTCGGATGCTATGGCGTGGATATCGGAATCTCGGTTATCGAGTTGCTGCGAGCGCTGTTTGCCGTTGAGGGATCTTATAAAATTATCATCAAGGAGTTCAATGCGCAGTGGGTGGTCAAATATTTTGAGGATTTGCTGCACATTTTTAAACAACATTACGAAAAGATAGACTATATTGTGGTTCCTGTGCAATCGGCCTCAAACCGAATCCTGCGTTTGATGAAAAGACCTTACACCATGGAGAATGTTAAAAAGTATCTGAATATCATTAAAGCAGAGGTGCCCGGGTTGCAGATCTCCACGCATATCATGGTGGGATTTCCGGGAGAGACCGAGGAAGATTTCAAGGAATCAATCGATTTTATCAAAGAATACGAATTTCCGTTTGTGGATATTTATGCTTATGATGACCGGCCGAACACCGCCGCCAGCCAGATGGCGGGTAAAGTGCCGCAAGACATCATCGATGAGCGCGTTTATGCAGTTAAAAAGGTTCAAAAACAAATTCTGACCAAACTAAATTAAATCCTTCGGATTTAATTTAGGTGAAGGTTGTGTCCGCGTCGCAATAGTTTAGTTTAATCTTGCCGACGCAGTCTTCCAGCACACTTCCCTGCTTTTTGGGATAAAATAGATACCGGCGCTGCTGTTCTTTGATCAGCGGCTTCAGCAATGGATTTTGTTCAAAATAGTTCAACAGGTCAGCCGGAAATTCAAGCCGATCGGCACTGAACTGTTGGGCGACAATCAATGCATGATATACGGCCAGATCAATGTTAGACGAGTCGTTGAAGGCATAATCCAAAATCTTAACCCAGGTCATGCCTTTTTTAACCAATACCGATAGAATCAAAAATCCTTTTAATTCCTGTTTTTCGGCCGAATAAATTTCCAGTGCCATGTAGTCGAACAGCTCGCTGACCAGTGAAAAATAATAGGGTTCTGCTTCTGCCTTTTCGTGCGCGGCCGATATCAGCCAGCGGTATGTCAGCATCCAGTTAATGACCTCGATTCCGCGGAAAAATCGAGGGCCATTCAATTGCTTCTGAATCACCTGTTGCGCCCGCCCGTCTATTTGAGCGACCGCTGTGTGTTCAAACGAGCGGGGCTTTCGTATGGAATCGCTAAGCAACTGCTGATAAAAAATTTTCTTTGATTGCTGGTAAATCGCATCCTCGGCTGCAGGTGCGGCAGAATTTAATCCAGATGTTTCACCTGCGTTCAGCGCCGATGATGCCTTTGCAGCTTCTTGCCAGATGGCTTCCAGTTTGCGAATTTTTTCCATCCTCAACTGGTAATAGGTGAGATCCCCCAGGTCTTTAAACCCGGCTTTAAGATACGCCTGTTGCGCACCTGTGGTCATACGCGTGACCGGAAAGTCGATGTCGAGCTTTTTGATTTCGTCTAAAAGGCGGCCGGCGACGCCTGCGCCGCGATATTCGGCAGACACAAAAAAGGCCGTCGACCAATGTATTCGTCTCAATTCATTATGATGAGAAAACAATCCCGGGAGCAAACCCTGATAGCCGACGCATTGGTCCTTATGCAGGGCCACCAGTAAGGCTACATCATCAGGACGTCCGTACGGATTGTGGAGCTGCGATAAAGCACGGCGCCTTGAAATGGGAACTGTCGATTGATAGGGCGCCTGGCTGAGGGCCTGACGTGCAAATTGGTCAATATTTTTGAGTCTTATTTTTTCTATTTTAATTTGCTCTATTTTCAATTATCTATTTCCTTTTAACTGAATGCGTCGTAGGGTAATCCCTGAATTTTGAAAGATTCAGCTAAATGCGCAGTTCAGGATATCATTTTTTATACCAGAGATCGCTGCATTAAGGAAGATTCAATAAAATGCGGACTCTAATTGTGCGACATTGTGAAAGATTCGGGAAGAATCGCGGATGAAGATTTTCTTTTATTGTCAGCATGTCCTGGGGATCGGACATCTCTTCAGATCTCTTGAAATTTGTAAAGCGCTGAGCGGCCATGAGGTCGTGCTCATCACCGGCGGTCCGCAAATCACCATAACCCTTCCCAGGCACGTCAGAACTTTTCATCTGCCGAAATTGCAGATGGATAGCGGTTTTTCAGGACTTTTAAGCTCGGATCAACAGTTATCAGTCGATCAAATCAAAGAACAGCGCAAACAGGAATTGTTGGCCCTTTTTGAAAGAGAAAAGCCGGATATCTTTCTGGTTGAGCTCTATCCCTTTGGGCGTAAAGCATTTCGCTTTGAGCTTGATCCGGTTCTTGAAGCCATTTCTCAAAATAAGTTTGCAGCGTGCAAGGTGGTCTGCAGCGTGCGCGATATTCTGGTTGAAAAGGAGGATCAACACAGGCACGAAGACCGTGCGCTAAAAACACTGAATCAATATTTCGATGCGGTTCTGGTGCACTCCGATCCGGAACTGATTCGATTTGAGGAAACTTTTTTTCGCTTTGATGACATTAAGATTCCGGTTGTCTACACCGGGTTTGTCGCCCAGCATTGCCCGGCGGGTGCCCGCAATAGAATCCGAAAGCAGTTGGGTCTGGACCAAACCCAAAATCTGATCGTTGCCAGTGCCGGTGGCGGCAGTGTCGGCGCTGTTCTGCTCGAATCTGCAGTGGAAGCGTTTCAGCGCCTGTCCGGCGGCAGCGCAAATTATCTTCGGATCTACACCGGCCCCTATATTGCCCAAAATGATTATGAATCCTTAAAGCGCCTGGCGGGCCGGCGGGTGACCATTGAAAGATTCAGCGCCGACTTTATTTCCTATCTGGCGGCCGCCGATCTTTCGATCAGCATGGCCGGCTATAATACCAGTATGAATATTCTGGCCAGCCGGGTTCGGGCTCTGGTATGGCCGTTTGCACAGAATCACGAACAAACCATGCGGGCCGGCCGATTGGCGGCAATAGGCGCACTGGAATTGATCGATCAGCAGGATCTAGCCCCGCATCGACTGGGACAGAAAATCGACCGCAGCCTGACACAGAGATCGACGGTGTCGTTTAATGTAAACATAGAAGGGGCTGCGAATACGGCCAGGTGGCTTGAACACTAGTATCGTGTCCCAGAAATAATTGACAAAATGAGAGCCGGCCATGTCATTTTCTGAAAGGCGTTATGAATGGCTAACTGCCGGTGCCC
>JASFIV010000272.1:0-6036 GCA_050122475.1 Desulfobacterales bacterium
AAAGTCCATGCCCATATTGGCCAGGAAGGGCGCCTCGACTCTTTTAAGTTTGAAAACCACCTCGTACTCACCGGTGGCTTCGATAGCGCCGATGGTATCATCCATTTCCATCGAAACCCAGTATTCGGGCGTACGCTCCTGGGCCGGAATATCCCACCCCTTGCCATGAAATTTGACATTGCGCTCTTTCATCATGCGACCGATGGAAAATACCACCGCATCCGCATTGAAAGGTGTGCCGTCATGAAACTTGACACCCTTGCGCAGCTTAAAGGTGTAAGTCTTGCCGTCCGGCGAAATGGTCCAGGATTCGGCCAAACCCGGCTCCAGCTGGGTGGACTCGTCCTCGTAAGCAACCAGCGCTTCATAGAGATTGTCGCAGATCATAAACGAGTTGCCGTCGGTCTCATAGGCCGGATCCAGCCCGACCGAGTCCCCGCCGCGACCGAAAATCAGCGTGCCGCCTGATTTGGGTGCCGCCAGTGCCGTGCCGGCACACACAAAGACGGCTAAGGTGAATAATAAAATGACTTTTTTGAACATGTGTCCCCCTTTCGTTTGGTTGGTTGACATGCTTCTAACAAATATACACCTGCTAAACAATGGTTAATAAGATCTCTAACAAAAGCAAAATTGAATGTCAAAAATAAAGTGCAAAAAGTGCAAAGTACCGATATTTATACATAACTATACCACAATCTATATTCTCTTTTCCTCGACACCGTGACAGGCCACATAAGTGCCGGCATCCTGCTCGATCAACCGGGGTATTTCCTCAGAGCAGCGGTCGTTGGCATAGATGCAGCGACCGTGGAAGACGCAGCCCGAGGGCAGGTTGATGGGTGTCGGGACCTCACCTTTGAGCTTCAGGTGTTTGGGTTTTTGAATCCCAAGCTCCGGAATAGCGCTCAGCAGCGCCCGGGTGTAGGGATGCGTCGGTTGTTCGTATAGCATCTGTGTGGGCGCCAACTCACAGATGGTGCCCAGGTACATGACCGCCACACGTGTGCTGATGTGCTTGACAACCGAAAGATCATGGGTGATGAACATATAGGTCAGCCCCCGGTTTTCCTGGGCTTCCATCATCAGATTTAAAATTTGGGCCTGGATGGAGACATCCAGGGCCGAAACCGGCTCGTCGGCTACGACAAATTCGGGGTCGACCATCAGGGCGCGGGCAATGCTGATGCGTTGTCGCTGGCCGCCGGAAAATTCGTGCGGATATCGACCGGCCCAGGCCGGATCAACGCCCACCTGACGCATCACCTCGGCCACCTTGTCCTTGGCTGCCCGGGCCGTGATGGATTTATTGTGAAAATAGACCGGTTCCGCCAGAATTTTATTGACCGTCATGCGGGGATTCAAAGAGGCGTAAGGGTCCTGAAAAATCATTTGCATCTTTTTGCGAAAGGGCAGCATCTGCTTGGGGCTCAGCTGATCGATGCGTTGATCCTGATAGTGGATCTCGCCGCTGTTGGGCGGGTACAATCCCATAACGGCCCTGGCCAGAGTCGATTTTCCGCAGCCGCTTTCTCCGACCACGCCCAGTGTCTCCCGTGGCTTGATCGTAAAACTGACCGCATTAACTGCTTTGACGGTGGTTTTTTTGCGCACCATGCGCCCGCTTTCCCATGATAGCTGGTCGAGCAAACCTCCGGAAATATCAAAGTGTTTAACCAGTTTTTTTACGGTTAACAGGCTGTTGTTCGGTTCCATTGCTGAGATTTTCGAGAAGCCTTTCGTTAAAAATATAATTGTTTATTTGATCATATGGCACGCGACCAGGCGATCCTGTTGTTCTTTGCTGATCAGAGCCGGCACTTCCGCACTGCAGATCGAATCACTGACCGTGCAGCGTGGATGAAACGCGCAGCCCTGTGGTATTTCCGTCAGATTCGGCATCATGCCGGGGATCTGGTTTAAACGCGCTCCCGGTGGAATGATGCCGGGTAAGGCCTTTATCAGTCCCTGGGTATAGGGATGTTTTGGATCCTTTACGACGGACTGGGTGGATCCGCTCTCCACGATTTTACCGGCATACATGACCACTATTTTTTCAGTAATCTGCGAGACGACGCCCAGGTCATGGGTGATCAGGATCAAGCCCATTTTTTCAGACGCGCATAATTCCAGCAGCAAATCCATGATTTCGGCCTGAATGGTGACATCCAGCGCGGTGGTGGGCTCATCCGCGATAATCAAACCGGGATTGGTCAATAGCGCGATGGCGATGACAATGCGCTGCCGCATGCCGCCGGAGCACTCATGGGGGTATTGTTGCAATCTTTTTTCAGGGGATGGAATATGGACTTTCTTTAATTTTTCCAGGGCGATGTCCAGCGCGTCTGTTTTGCTGACATTCTCGTGGGCCAAAACGGTTTCCGTCATCTGGGTGGCGATGGTCAGCACCGGATTGAGCGTCATCATGGGATCTTGAAAAATCATGCTGATGCGGTTGCCGCGGATAGCGCGCATCTCTTCTTCGGTTAGCCGATTGAGTTCCTGATTTTCGTAGATAATTTTTCCACCGGAAATATAGCCGGGCCGACTGATCAGATTGATAATGGCAAAACCGGTAACCGATTTTCCGGCACCGCTTTCACCCACGATGCCCAGGCGCTCGCCTCTATCGAGCGTGAAGCTGATACCGTCGATGGCGGTCAATTCGCCGGACCATAAAGCAAATTTGACTTCCAGATCCTTAACTTCAAGTAGATGAGTCATTTAATTGGTGTTTGGTGTTTAGTATTTAGTGTTTGGTGTTTAGTGTTTTGTTTTTAGCCCAAAGCGTTATCCTTTATAAAGTTTAGGGTTGAGGACATCTCGCATCCAGTCGCCCAACAAAAGAACGACCAGTATAAAAATAACGAGCAAGACACCGGGGAAAAAGGTAATCCACCAGGATCCACTGAAGATATATTCAAAGCCGGACCGAATCAAAGAGCCCAGTGAGGGTTTGGTGATCGGCATGCCCAATCCCAGAAAGGAAAGGGCGGCCTCACTCATGACGGCATTGGCGACCTGAATGGTCGAAAGCACCAGAACCGGCGTGAGGGTATTGGGCAATATATGTCTGAAGATGATTCGCCAGCCGCTGATGCCGATCACCCGGGCCGCTTCGACATATTCTTTGTTTTTTTCGCCCAGCACCGACGCCCGCACCGTGCGGGCATACTTGGGCCATTCGGACATTCCGATAATAATAATCAATAAGGGCAGAGCCAGCTCTTCCCAGCGGCCGACGCCAAAGGCCAGCTTGAAAATGGCGCTGGTAAAAATGGCCACGATCAGATAGGGGATCGAAAATTGAATGTCGGCGATGCGCATTAAAAATGCATCCAACTTACCTCCGACATAACCGGCAAGCAGACCGACCAGAATGCCGAGGAAAGCCTGGAATAGCACCGCACCCACGCCGATGAGCAGCGATACCCGCAGGCCGAAAATCATGGTGCTGAGCAGGTCGCGCCCCTGAATGTCGGTTCCCAGCAAGAAGTTCTCGTTGCCGTTTTCCATCCACGCCGGCGGGGTCTCGGCATCCATGATGTCAATGGTTGCCGTATCGTAGGTGTCATGCGGCACCACCACCGGCGCCAGGATACAAATCACCACCAGAACCGACAGCACGCAAAAGCTGCCGATCGCAATGCGATCCTGTTTGAAATTGTAAAACAGATAAGAATTTTTGAATCGTTGCCAGGTGTTCATTTTCTGCCTGCAATTCTGACCGTGGGATTGACAAACCCGTAGACAATATCAACGATGGTGTTGATGACCACGAAAATCGCACCCACTACCATCAGATAGGCCACCAGCAAAGAGGTGTCCGACCGTTCGACCGCCTCTATGAACATGAACCCCATTCCATGCCAGTTAAAAACCGATTCCGTCAAAATGGTGAAGGCCACCAGGATACCCAGTTCGACGCCGAATATGGTGATTACCGGCAGCAGCGTATTTTTAAAAGCATGAACGAACCAGACGCGCTCACGGTGCAGCCCTTTGGCCCAGGCGAACTTGATGTACTCGGTTTCTAAAATTTCCATCATTTCGGCCCGCACCAGTCGAATGAACAGCGGCAGCATGATCGATGAGAGCGATACGCTGGGCAGGATCAGGTGCTTGAGGCCGTCCCAGGTAAAAAAACCGCTTTCCCAGCCCCAGATATTGACGGTTTCACCGCGCCCGTAGGATGGCAGCCAGCCCAATTCCACGCTGAAAAAATAGATAAACGCGATGGCGGTCAGAAACACCGGAACCGCGACGCCGATGGTGCTGACAGCCATGATGATTCTAGAAAACCAGCTTTTGGGATAGATGGCGGCGTAAACACCCGCCGGAATGGAAACCACGATCAGGATCAGGGCCGTGACGATCACCAGTTCGATAGTTGCGGGGGCTTTGGAAACGATGACCTCCAGCGCTGGTTTCTTATAGAAAAAAGATAGCCCCAGATCGCCTTTACAGGCATTTTTCACAAAACGGAAAAACTGGACGTAGAAGGGATCGTTTAAGCCTAACCGGTCTCGAATGACCTCGCGTTCGGCCGGTGTGACGCGCTCACCCACCAGGTCTCTGACCGGGTCGCCGATCGAATGCTGGATCGAAAAACCCAATAGGCTGATCACCAGCATCACAAATATAGCCTGAATAATACGTCGGATGATAAAAGCAAACATCGGCGGCCTTTGTTGACATCTAAATTGATTCGGTGCCTTTTAATACGATCAATGGCGGGGCAGGTCAAGAGGGAAAACATGAAAAATACGAGAATAAAATCATAGTGATATCGCTGTCGGCAGGCGGGTAAATGCGCTTGCCGGAGCGCTCAACACCTTAAATAAAAAAGGGCAGGTGACGTATTTGGCAATCGCCACCTGCCCCGGTTCATATCAAACCGTTTTTTTAATTATTCGATGACCAGATCTCCTAAATAGGGAAAGTTCATGGTGTTAACGATCGGCTTGATCATCACGTTGTTTTTTCCGGCATACGAATGGTTCTGCCAGTGAAACGGCACAAAAGCAGCATCATCGTACAGGATCTGTTCTATTTGTTGCAGAATTTTGGTGCGCTTTGCCAGATCGGTTTCAACCTGAGCCGCCATCGTCAGCTTATCAATTTCAGGATTGCAGTAATTGCCGCTGTTATACTGGCCGTACCCGGTTTCCTTGTTGGGGCACATGCCTAAAAATTCCGTGAAATTGCCGGAATCTTCGGTATCCGAATGCCAGCCGATCATCTGGATGTCGGCCACCTGGGCATCAAACTCATCCCAGTACTGGGCCTTGGGCATGGTTTTCAGATTGACCTTGATGTTAATTTTGGCCAGCATTGACGCAAACGCCTCGGCGATTTTTTCATCATTCACATAGCGATTGTTGGGCGCAATCATGGTGACTTCAAAACCTTTTTCCAGACCGGCTTTTTTCATGAATTCCTGGGCTTTTTTGAGGTCGTAGCGGGGCTTGAGGGCCGGATTATAGCCCATATAGCCCTTGGGGCCTTGCTGACCGGCCGGGGTTGCGGTGCCTTTCATAATTTTCTGGGCAATACCCACATTATTAACCGCGTGGACAATGGCCTGTCGCACATTAACGTCCTTGAATTCGGGCCGGCGCTTCTGGTTCAACTGCACCGTGATGATACGACCGCCGGGATAGGTCACCAGTTTGATTTTGGGATCTTTATCCACCCGCTGAAAATCCTGGGGCGGCACCGGAGAAATGAAGTCCACATCACCGGAGAGCAGAGCCGCAACGCGGGTGGCATCTTCTTTGATCGGGGTCAGGATAATCTTGGCCACATTTCCGGGAGAATCCTTATCCCAGTAATCGGCGAATCTTTCAAAAACATAGCGGGCCCCCTGTTCCCATTCGACGACTTTGAACGGACCGGTTCCGGAGCTATTCTGCAGCGCAAACGAAGGGCCGACTTTGACGACCGCGTCCTTGGGCTGCCCATCGGCATCCGTGCCGCTGTAAAACTGGCTGTCCAGCGGAAAGATATAGGTGGCCATGTTGATCAGCAGCGCAT
>JASFIV010000273.1:0-6017 GCA_050122475.1 Desulfobacterales bacterium
GCGCCAATATCGGTGATCAATGCGCTGTCTTCGAGGCCACCCATGGCACCGCTCCCAAATATGCCGGTCTGGACAAAGTCAATCCCAGCTCGTTGATTCTCTCGGGCGCCATGATGCTGATTCATATGGGATGGCGTGAGGCCTCCCGTCTGGTTCGCGACGCCCTGCAAGCCGCGATTGAAGCCAAAACCGTTACCTATGATCTGGCCCGCCAGATCAAGGACGCACAGCAGGTCAAGTGCTCCGAATTTGGTCGGGCGATTATTAACCATATGGACTAGGCGCGTAGCGCCTTGCTGCTCGCTCCTGGCTTTTTCTGAATGTCATGAGAATCGATTTAGCCAGTTGCCAGGTGCAAGTAGCCAGGAGCCGACCGGTGATAATTTGTAAGGACTATCCATCCCTAACGACAAAAAACGCATAGATCACCCAAATATTGATGAGGAGACATTCTTGATGGAAACCTATTACAAACCGGAAGATCTTCCTAAATTTGAAGAAATTGGTAAAGAGGCGCCGGAACTGGCCCGCAAATTCTTTGAATATTACAATGCCGTTTTTGCGGAGGGAGAATTGAGCGAACGCGAGAAGGCGCTGATCGCCCTGGCAGTTGCTCACGCGGTCCAGTGCCCTTATTGCATCGATGCCTACACCCAGGCCTGTCTGGAAAAAGGATCCAACCTGGCGGAGATGACTGAAGCCGTCCATGTCGTCACCGCCATCCGTGGTGGTGCTTCCCTGGTTCACGGCGTTCAGATGCGTAACATCGCGGACAAATTATCAATGTGACCGAGGCCCCATGCTCGAACAAGCAAACATAACCGAAATGAAAGCGTCTTCACCGGCCGAGGCATCTGAAATCGTGCCATTTAAGTCCACGCTGGCTCAACATGACCTTGAACTGGTGCGCCAGACGACGGCGACCTTGCAAATCAATTTAGGCTTTCTGTGCAATCAGACCTGCCGCCACTGCCATTTGAATGCCGGACCGGCCCGTAAAAAGGAAAATATGGACGGGCAGACGCTCAAAGAAGTCGTCGCCTATGCACGGCGATGCCGTTTTGAAACCATCGACATTACCGGAGGCGCACCGGAACTCAATCCGCTGCTACCCGATTTAATTCAGCAAATCTCGCCATGGACGCCGCGGATCATGCTGCGCTCCAATCTGTCGGCTCTAAAGGAGAATATGAATCGCCTGATGGACGTGCTCACATCTCACCGGGTGGTGATCGTGGCTTCATTTCCATCGCTGAACCTTTCCCAAACGGATGCGCAGCGGGGAGAGGGCATTTTCGACGAAAGCATCGCGATGCTCAAAGCGCTCAATGCTAGAGGCTACGGTCGTGTTGGATCCGGTCTGGAGCTAAATCTGGTCTCCAATCCCACCGGGGCTTTTATGCCCCCCAATCAGGAACAAATCGAAAAGCGCTATCATCAAATTCTGGAGCAAAAATGGGGACTGGCGTTTAACCGCCTGTTTAATTTTGCCAATGTGCCGCTGGGCCGTTTTAAACGGTGGCTGATTACCACGGGTAATTATGAAGCCTACCTTCAGAAGCTGGTGGCTGCTTTTAACGCCTGTGCGATCGAAGGGCTGATGTGTCGCAGCCAGGTCTCGGTTTCCTGGGACGGTTATCTGTACGACTGCGATTTCAACCTGGCACGGGGTCTTTATATGTGCGGCCGGAAAATCCATGTTTCCGAGATGCCGGGGCCACCTGAGCAGGGTAGCCCCATCATGACGGCCGAACACTGCTATACCTGTGCAGCCGGCTCGGGTTTTACCTGAGGCGGCAGCATTGCGACCTGAGTTCAGGTAGGAGAAAACCAATGCCGTCAGCGCGGCCTGAACGCTTGATTGTCTTCACTCGCTTTCCCGAGCCTGGAAAAACCAAAACCCGTCTGATTCCGGCCCTGGGCGCCCACGGTGCCGCCCACCTGCAGCGGCAGATGACCGAACACATCATCGCCACAGCGGCAAGCCTTATCGGCCGAAACGGGCTGAACGTCGAAGTTCGCCACGAAGGCGGCAGTGCCATTCTGATGCAAGACTGGTTGGGGTCGCATTTGACCTACCGGCCGCAGGGTGGCGGCAGCCTGGGACAGCGCATGCAACGGGCTTTCGAAGCGGCGTTTGCGGACGATGCGGCGGCGGTTGTTATCATCGGCAGTGACATACCGGGAATTTCAGGCGAAATTCTTCGGCAGGCCTTTGAAGCGCTGCGTCAAAAAAATCTGGTGTTAGGCCCGGCCAAGGACGGCGGCTATTACCTGATCGGCATCCGAAAAACGCTAACGGCTGAAACCTACGGCCGGTTGTTTGACGGGATCGACTGGGGCAGCGACAGCGTTATGGCGCAGACTCTGCAAATTGTCAGCGATCTTGGGCTCGATCCGGCCCGTCTGGAAAGTCTGGCCGATGTGGATCGGCCCGAGGATCTGACCGCCTGGCAGCAAGTGCAAAACCTATCCATCATCATTCCGGCACTCAACGAAGCCGCCACCATCGAAAACACCCTTTCCGCTCTGCAGGGTGTCGACCACCTTGAAGTGATCGTCGTTGACGGCGGCAGTACCGATGAGACGGTGGATCTGGCCAGACGGCAAGGTGCCAAAGTGCTGCAAACCCAGGCAGGTAAAGCCAACCAGATGAACTGTGGGGCCGCTGCAGCATCGGGTGAGGTGCTGGTCTTCCTGCATGCTGACACCCGCTTGCCCGGCGATTTCAATCGTCTGATCCTTGCGGCGCTGAATCAAACAGGGGTGGTCGCCGGCGCCTTCCGTCTGGCTATCGATTCACAGGCAGCAGGCATTCGCTTTATTGAACGCGTGGCCGATATGCGCTCCCGTTATTTGCAGCTACCGTATGGCGACCAGGCCCTGTTCATGAAAAAATCGGTCTTTGATGCCATCGGCGGATTTGCGGACGTGCCGATCATGGAAGACTTTATTCTGGTGCGCCGCTTGCGGCGTAAGGGTAAAATTGCTATCTTACCCGCTGCGGTCATTACCTCGCCGCGCCGCTGGTTGCATTTCGGTATTTTAAAAACATGGATGGTCAATCAGATGATCGTCATCGCCTTTTACCTGGGAATCTCTCCCGAACGATTGGCCCGCTGGTACCGCCGCGAGGCCGGTAAGCGCGGCAACTAAATATAACCACTGCTTCTCATTAATTTTCATGCAAGATTCAGGTAAATGAGCGTGTGGACTAGAAGACAATTTTTAAAATTAGGCCTGGCCGGATTGATCAGCACGACGGGCATCTTTTCTATTCTAAAAGGCTACAAACAAAAACATCATATTGTCGATATTGTCGAATTCCCCGACCCGATTCTGCGCGCCGTTTCGGAACCGATTGAATTGATCGATGACACCACCGTTACCCTTGCAAATTCGATGATTTCGATTTTGCAGTACCATGCGCCTTTTACCTTTTTATTTAAAGGATCCCTTTATAATGGATTGGCGGCACCTCAGATCGGTGTTCAAAAGCGCATAATTGTATGCGGCTTACGTGGCGCAATTAAAACACTGATTAACCCTGAAATTGTGGATAAAAGGGGAATGTATGCCAACAGCGAATATTGTCTGTCGCTGCCGCAATACGAGCGCAAAATCATCTCACGCTCTCAGTATGTCAGGGTAAAGTATAAGACATTGGAAAATAAAGAAAAAATTATCAGTGCCCAAAACAGCTATGCGGCCCTTCTCGAACACGAGATCGATCACCTCAAAGGGGTGCTCTATATCGATTATGCCTAGATTCCACCCCGTCCCGCTTCCCCCTTGACTTGCTGATTTGGCCCCTTATGTTAAGCGCTCGTCTTCATACTCGCAAAATTCAGGAGTTAAGTTTAACAAGATATGAGCCGATATACTAGAAAAGAAACATCCATTCAGTATCAGACACATTTTTGAATTGGACAAAATATAGCGTTTTAAAGAATTTGATAAATGACGTCCTTTTTGTTATATTAACTTTAATATTGAGAATCTTTGAGCGGTAATGGGACCTAATAGTGCTGAGCGATCTGCATCTCCCGATAAGATTGCCCGCCTTTCAAAACCATTCTCCGTTTTTTTATATCCTGAAAATTGAGCACATATATGAGTTGGTATCTCAGTCGGATTCTCCTGGGACGCTGAACGAAGCTGGATGAATGTTGAAGCGCACAGCGACAATTGACCATTGAGCAGATAAGGAAAAAAATGATTGATCATCACCGCATACAGTTTGAAAGACCCGATTTAGCACAATTAAAAGAAAAACATACCGTAGTCGACCTGCATTTTCATTCCCACTATTCGGACGGGCATAATTCGATAGAGGCTATTGCCCAAAAAGCTCGCGAACTGGGTATCGGCATCGCGGTAACCGATCACAATGAAATCCGAGGTGCTGTTGAAATTGCGCAGTACCATGACATCCTGAGCATACCGGGGATTGAAATGACGTCCTCGGAGGGAACCCATATCCTGATCTATTTTTATCAGCTGGATCAGCTGGAAGCGTTCTATCATGAACATGTGATTCCCCACATGGGCAATGATATCATGAGCTCCACCGAGCTTCAGATGGAAGAAATCATCAAACGCGCCCGGAAATTCAAAACCGTTATTATCTTCCCGCACCCCTACTGCGGCGTTTATACCGGCATTCAGAATTCATATTTTTCCGATGATCGGCGCGAGCACATTTTTTCCATGGTTGATGGCGTCGAGGTCATCAATTCTGAAAACATGAAAATATCAAACCTGCGCAGTGCGCTTTTAGGCTTTAATCTGAACAAAAGCATCACCGGCGGCAGTGACGGTCATCGCGTGGCCCAGATGGGAAGAGTCGTCACCTATGCGCGCTGCCGGCAAAATAACAAGGCTTTCCTGGATGCCATCAGAAAGAAAAAGACAAGGGTGGTGGGAAAGGAAATCGACCTGATCCGCAAGGTAACGTCAAACGGGGTAAAACTGCGAAACAACATAAAAAATTACCCGGACTTGGTCGAGAAAAATCTCAAATACGGCTATACGGTCATCAACACCAAATCCAGAGAAATCAAAGAAAATGTAAAACGCAGCTGGAATGGTAAAAATGGTAAAAAAAGAGAACAACAGAAGAATTATCGGGCTATATAACCATTTAGAATGATATTTTAGCCCTTAAGAGATAAATCCAAAAACACATTAATTTTCATGTAAAATAAACGCCGGGGATTTCACATCGCCGGCGTTTTTTTATTCATGATCCGTATCAGGATTCAGGGTCTGTTTCATTATCATCCGGCTTCAGATCGATAATATCGGTTCCTCCGCAATCCGGACAAAATATGTGTGTTTGATGGTCAGCCCCCTCATCGGTCCGATCGAGTTCCCCATCCATTCCCCGCCAACCGCAATCCTGACATTCTTTATGGTTTTCATGCATGTGCCCACCTCGCCAATGTCAAGCCATGGGAAAACATCTCAAAAACAACTTCCATCCCCGGCCCAGACCAGCATAATTTAATTATATCCAATTTAAACCTGGAGGGCAAATTTTTGGTAGCAGATATGAATTATTTATAAATAATATCAATAATTTGTGTAAATTTCGCGATCAGACGGATCGATATAAAAAAAATTAATTTTTTTGGTATAATTTATTAATAAATATAATTATATAATAAAAATATTTAATTTTTTCTTGACATAAAATTAAATTTTATTATATTTATATAGAAACTGATAGGAGGTATTGGCATGCACGACTGGCAACAGCTAACCGATCTTACCCAGAACAAAAAAATAAGCATCGAACGCATTAAAATTATCGAATCCGGCATTGCCATCGACGGCGACTTTGAGCTGCCGCCTCTGGCGCAGCTGAGTATGGAAGATCAAATTTTTGTGGCCGCATTTGTCAAAAGCCACGGGTCAATCAAAGATATGGAAGAGCTGTACGGTGTCAGTTACCCCTCCATTAAAAACCGGCTCAAGCGCATATCAAAGGCTTTTGATTTTATCGATCTGACACC
>JASFIV010000274.1:0-5985 GCA_050122475.1 Desulfobacterales bacterium
TATGAAATCCCCGGGCTCGCCCGTTACCGCGCCAATTTTTTTATGCAAAGAAACGGCGTGGGTGCTGTCTTTCGTGAAATTCCCAGTACGATTATGACCGCCGAACAACTGGGCCTGCCGCCGGTCGTGTCAAAACTGGCAACTCTGCCCAGAGGTCTGGTACTGGTAACCGGGCCCACCGGCAGCGGCAAATCAACCACCCTGGCATCCATTATTGACGTTGCCAATCGCGCGCGCAAGGATCATATCATTACGGTCGAGGACCCCATTGAATTCGTGCATCAGAGCCAGGGCTGCATCGTAAACCACCGCGAGGTCGGCCTGCATACCGAGACCTTTTCCACCGCGCTACGTGGTGCGCTGCGTGAAGATCCGGATATTATTCTGGTGGGCGAAATGCGCGATCTAGAGACCATCTCGCTGGCCGTGGAAGCCGCTTCAACCGGGCATCTGGTGTTCTCCACCCTGCATACATCCAGCGCCTATAAAACCGTGGATCGTGTTATCGAGGTATTTCCTTCGCACGAACAGCCTTTGATCCGTTCAACTTTGTCTGACGGACTCCGGGCGGTAGTCGCCCAGACCCTCTTTAAGCGTGTCGATCGTAAAGGTCGCATCGTGGCTCTGGAAATTTTAATTGCCAATCCGGCGGTTCGCAATCTCATCCGCGAAGGCAAAACCCATCAGATACCGTCGATGATTCAAACCGGGAAAAAATACGGTATGATTCTGCTGGATGATTATATAATGGATTTGTTTCAAAGCAATAAGATCAGTGCCGATGAGGCCTATGCGAAAGCCAATGAAAAGGCAAGGTTCAGACCCCTGCTCAAAGCACCGCCAACCGACTTTACCGAGGTCTGATAAGAACAGAAAAAGAATAGAATCTTAACCACAAAGACACTAAGGACACCAAAAATAGAATAAAAGTTTTAATCTCAACATATCTTTGTTTTCTTAGTGGTTTGGTTTGAGGTAGTTTTTAAACATACTCAAGTTTAACCACGAAGAACACAAAGAACATAACTAAATTTTTTCCTTCATGCTTCTTCGTGCTCTTTGTGGTGGTTTTAGTGACGCTTTTTTTGCTAACGGATGATCTAAGACAACAAAGGCCGTATTATGAAAAAACAGGAAATTGACCATCTTCTGGTAAAAATGCTGGATTATCACCGGGAGGTTTCCGACCTTAACTTTACTGTCGGCAAGCCCATGCAGGTGGAGAGCGCCGGCGAATTGATTCCCGTTGATTTTAAGCCGACATTTAAGGCGCTGACCCCCTTTCAAACCGAAGTCATCGCTTTGAATCTGGTCAACCAGGACCGTCGTCTGACCCATGCCCTTTTGGGCGCTGGCTCCTGCGATATGTCCTACGCTCTCCCCGGCAAAGCGCGCTTCAGGGTCAACATTTTTTCTCAGGGCGCTAACATATCGATCGTTTTGCGTAAGCTGGAGTCTAAAATCCCGACCATCGAGGAACGCGAGCTGCCCAAATCGATGTTCCAGATTGCCAAGGAAATTAACGGCATCGTCTTTGTCACCGGCGCAACCGGTTCCGGTAAAACCACCACCTTGGCAGCCGTACTCGATGAAATTAATGAGAACAAATCCGTTCACATCATCACCCTGGAAGATCCGGTCGAATATCAGCATCCTCATAAAAAATCGACCTTCAACCAGCGCGAACTGGGCATGGATTTTGACAACTATGCCAATGGCTTGCGGGCCGCTTTGCGGCAGGCCCCCAAGGTGATTCTGGTCGGTGAAATGCGCGATCGCGAAACAATTGAAATCGGCCTTCGTGCAGCAGAAACCGGCCACCTGGTTTTAACAACCCTACACACCGTTGATGCCGGCTCGACGGTTAATCGTCTTCTGGGTATGTTTTCCACCGAAGATGCAGAACAGATTCGTATCCGCCTGGCCGACACCATGCGCTGGATCGTCTCCCAGCGGCTGCTTCCCAAAGTCGGCGGCGGCCGGGTGGCAACCTTTGAAATTTTAGGTGCCAATTTGAGGGTCAAAGACTTGATCTTACACGGCGAATCGGAAGGCAAAACATTTTATGAAATCATGGAAAAGGCCAATGCCTTTGGCATGATCACATTTGACCAGCATATTGTCGGTTTGTATGAGCAGGGTTTGATTACCCAGGAAACGGCATTGAGCTATTGCTCGCATAAAGGGGTCGTGGGGCGCGGTATCGATTCCATCAAGAGTGCCCGCGGTGAAGCCACGACCGACATCAGCAACCTGGAAATTGATCGCAATTATGCCAAGTCCGTCAATTAATATGGTTGGCCCGTTTCCCGTTTGCCCGTTCGAGGGTTAAAAAGAAATCTAACTTCTTTCTTCTATAACAGGCTAAACGGGCTTAACCGGCTCAACGGGACAACTTGATAGTAATATCGAAGCTAAACACCAATATAAATTCGTTTTATATAGGAATAAAAGCCATGGACGTTATCTGCACTAGTTGTCAAAGTAAATTCAAGATCTCAAATGATAAGATCCCCGCTAACAGGCGCACAACTGTTGCCTGTCCCAAATGTAAAGGCTACATTACCCTGAAACCTCAGAAGGGTTCCGCAGGCGGCCGCGCCACCGGCTCAATGAGCAGCTATAATGCGTCCGAGAAACCATTTGACTTTATCGAAGAAGAAGGTTTGACCGCCCTGGTATGCGAATCCAATCCAATGGTCCGCAAAACGATTATCAACGCTCTTGAAGTTATGGATTACCAGATCACTGAAGCCGAGAGTGCCCGTGATGCGCTAAAACGCATGCGCTATCACAATTACGATCTGTTCGTCATCAATGAAAGTTTTGACACCGACAATCCCGAGTCCAACAGCATTTTGTTGTTTCTCGAACGGTTGAGTATGAGCGTGCGCCGCGAAATGTATGTGGCTTTAATCAGCAACCGATTCAGGACAATGGATAACATGATGGCCCTTAACAAGAGCGTCAACTTAATTATCAACATTAAAAATATCGAAGATATCGGAAAAATATTAAGCCGCGGAATTACGGACAATGAATATTTTTACCGCATTTTTAGGCAGACGCTTAAGGAGGTCGGCCGCGTCTAAAAAGCTATCTTAAAAATGCATATAACGTCCAATGGCTGCGTTTCCCCGATAAATCGGGATCACACATCTATTTTTATGAAGATTAAGGTGTGCGTAAAACCGATTCAAAATGCTCGAATACTAACGTGTATGCTCCACTTTTGAATCGGTTTTTGCCTTGCTTTGTTGAACACCTTAATGTTTTAAGATCAGATGTGAAATCCCGCATTCATGCGGGGGACGTGATCTACTATTTTTAAGATAACTTTTGTCTTTCCATTTCCACAATCAGCACACATATTTGACGCCTCAAGAATCAGATTTATAATTTATCAGAACTAAGCAACTTATCCCTCCTATTTGGAAGTTTGAGTATCCGAAGGTTGTAGAAGTGAAAACGAAGATTGAAAAAATAGCGGATGATCTTTTTTTGATTCCGTTGACGCCGTCCATACGCGGTTTCGCCGATTTTATCAGTGCCTGGTTGTACCGTGGCAGTGCCACATATTTGATTGATGTTGGCCCCTCGACCTGTGCGCCGGATCTCATGCATGCATTACAGGCGTTAGATGTCCATCATTTGGACGCCATCTTGCTCACGCATATTCATCTGGATCATGCTGGCGCCATCGCAGAAATCGCCGAAGCCTTTCCCCAGACCCCCATCATCTGCCATCAGGTAGCCATTCCACATCTGGTCGAGCCCTCGCGGCTGTGGAAAGGGACAAAAAAAGTACTCGGATCAATGGCCTTGTCCTACGGCCCGATAAAGCCGGTGGCCAAGAATCGGCTTCAGGCGGCTGACCGTTTTGAGACCGAATCCATCAAGCCAATCATCACGCCCGGGCATGCCGCCCATCATGTCAGTTATCAATCCGAGAAATACCTGTTTGCCGGTGAAACCGGAGGTGTCTTCATAGCCCTGCCGGAGAATCGGTTTTATTTGAGACCGGCCACCCCGCCGAAGTTCTTTCTGAATGAAGCCCTGCAGAGTGTTGATGCCCTCATTGCCTGTCGCCCGCAAATGATCTGCTACGGTCATTACGGTGTTCATCCGGATGCAATTAAGATGCTGAGCATCCATCGTGGTCAACTTCAATTCTGGGAACAGCTGCTCAGGACTGAAAAGAATCAATTCGATGAAGCCAAACGCGATGCTAAATGCCTGGCGTTACTCTTGCGGGAAGACAAACTGATGGAAACTTTCGATCAACTGCCGGTGGACATACAGGCGCGCGAACACTATTTCCTTAAAAACAGCATCGATGGGTATCTGGGTTATCTCCGTTCAGAGGTTCAGGGTTCTGGGTTTTAGGGTTTCGCTATACGGGTTGCGAGTTCCGGGTAGAGGTCAGTCCTTCGGAATTTTACTTCATTCTTACGATTTTTAACCTCTGAACCTTTGAACGCTGAACCTTTGAACCCCGTTAGGCTTGATTGGCGATGACCTTTAAACCCGAAAGTGTCAGGGCCGGTTCAACCACTTCGATGGTTTCTGAAACATCGAATAAAAGCTCGGCCAGACCACCGGTGGCAATAACTTTAGGCTCAGTTCCCATCTCCAGTTGCATCCGCCTGACAATTCCATCTACCAGACCGGCATAGCCGAATATAATGCCGGACTGAATGCTCCCGATGGTATCTTTACCGATGACGTTTTCAGGCGGACTAAAGATTTCCACCCGTGGCAGCTTTGAGGCTTTTAAAAATAACGCTTCGGAGGCAATTCCGATTCCGGGACTAATGGCCCCTCCGAGATATTCACCCTTTTCAGAAATGGCATCAAATGTCGTGGCGGTGCCGAAATCAACCACGATCAAACTTTCGCGGTATCGATGAAAAGCGGCCACTGCGTTGACGATGCGGTCCGCACCGACTTCCCCTGGATTTTTTAATAAAATGGGCATGCCCGCACAATTTTTGGCATCTACCCATGTGGGGGAATGACCGATATACTTGCGGCAAAAGGCATCTAAAATGGTGACCATTGGTGGAACCACACATGAAATAATGGTTTGTTCAATATCACCCAGTTGGATGCTGTCGGCGATAAACAGACTGTTGATCAACACATTGAACTCATCCTCGGTCGTGTTGCGCTCGGTATGAATACGCCAATCGTTGCGCAATTTGTCGCTTTGGTAAACGCCTAAGACCGTGTGGGTATTACCGACATCAATGACCAGAAGCATTTCAATTTCTCCTTCCAGAGGTCAGAGGACAGAAGACAGATATCAGATGACAGTCAGTATACTTGAAGAACAGACATTTCGTAAGTCGTCTGACTTCTGACCTCTGACCTCTGTCTTCTGGCATTAAGCTGAGCGCATCGCATCTAAAATCCGAATCGTGGCCCGGGTGTTGGCGACATCATGAACCCGCACGATGTGCACGCCGCAGAGCACCGCCGCGGCAACTGCGGCCTGGGTGCCAGTTTCAACGATCGGCTTATCCGGGGGGATATCGTTGCTATGCTCGTCTTTTAATAAGTTCCGTATAAATGATTTGCGAGAAGGACCCACCAGAATAGGAGCATCCAGGGCTGCAAAAGCCTGTATCTGTCTGATTAATAAAAGATTATGCGATACCGTTTTGCCGAATCCGATTCCCGGATCAATGATGATGTTTGATTTTGAGATACCTTGGTTTTGCGCTCTGACAATCGCTGCGCTTAAAAAATCTGATATTTCGCCGATCAGATCTGTATAGGACGGGGACTGCTGCATCGTTTTAGGGCTGCCCAGCATGTGCATGAGCACCACCGGCGTGCCGAACTCCGCGGCCACTGCGCCAATTTCCGGGTCGAAACGCAGCGCGGAGATGTCGTTGATAATCGATGCGCCGGCTCTGATTGCCCGTCTGGCAACTTCGGCTTTCATGGTATCAATGGATATGGGAATGGAAATTTCAGCGG
>JASFIV010000275.1:0-5924 GCA_050122475.1 Desulfobacterales bacterium
CGATCCGATATCCGTAATCCGGACACCATACAGCAAGCGCAGCAGCAATACAATCATGCGGTTGCCCAGCTGGGCATGCAGCGGCATCGACCCCTTCTCAAGGCTGCCGTCGATCCGGCTGCCGATCACCAGATCGGCTTGACCCTGGATGACGGGATCGGCAATGCGCTCGAGCTGCGCGGGGTCGTCACTGCGGTCGCCGTCTAAAAACACAATCAGATCGCTTTGGCGGGCGGCCTGTGACCCGGCCCAGCAGGCCGAGCCATACCCCTTGCGCGATTCATGAATGACCCGGGCGCCGGCGGCCGCTGCCTGTTTAGCGGTACCGTCGGTAGAGCCGTTGTCGACAACAATGACCTCTTTGACCCGATTGCGCGGTACACCCCGGACGACTTCGCCGATGGCTCGAACTTCGTTATATGTCGGAATAACGACGGATATGCTCAACTTCTCGCTGGGGTTCATCAGTTTAAAATGTGATAAGCCTCGCTGGTTAAAGACGCGTTAACAAATAGATATCCTTTTGACGGGGCGCGAAGGCGCTGCCGCGTCTCTGTTTAACAATCCAGGCGATAATCGATCCGCCGGCCAGCAGCGCAAACAAAAGTCCGTATTCCAGTACCAGGATCCATGCCGGCATGATGCCCGTCGGTGACATATACTTTAAATAGGACAGGGTCACCATGCAGCTAAACAGCAACCAGGCAACCGCAGGATAAAAACACAAAAACGGGATCAAAATAACGACATACCAGGGATGCAAGGATGCCGGCATTAAGACCACCATAAGCCCCATCAGGATGAACGCATATCGAATGGTCAGGTTCGGGTGTTTGTCTTTAAAGAAAACATACAAACCGGCGGCCGTTAGGCCCAGCAAAAATACGATGCTCCACAAAGAATAATGTATTTGCGGCAGCAGCCGCATCATAACGGTTTTCAATCCCAGGTTAAAACTTTCATATGGATTTTGTAAATATATCGGTAGAAACCCCAAAACCTTACGTCCGGCACCCAAAAAAGGCACGTACAGCAACAGGATGGTGATCGCAAAGGCCAACCCCCCTTTGATGCGCTGCCCGCGGCTCAACAGGGCCGGCAACAGTAACGCCGGATAGAGTTTGATGGCACTTGAGACCGCCAGGGCGGCCGCGCCCGGTATATGTCTGTGGGTGGCACTCAGATAACATGCCAGTACCATCCAGAAAACGGTCAGTCCTTCCAGGTGGCCGCTGTAAGCGATTTCAAATATGACCAGCGGATTCCAGGCATAGATCAATAGCCGCCAATCGTCATAGCGGCAAACCCTCAACAGCGCCAGCAACACAAAAAGGGTCAGCATATCGAATAGGGTCATCAGGCCTTTGTATCCGGAGACATTGTCCCCAACGATCATATGAAATAAACGGAAAAACAGTTGCGCGCCGGCCGGATACAGGGTCGGGTAGGATTTGCGATCGATATGGGGGTATATGTGATCATCGCGCTGAGATTTTAGGTCATCGGCATCCGGTGGATGTTGATACGGATTCATCCCGCTTTGTTGAATGCGTCCATCCCAGATATAGCGGTACATATCGCCGGATAGCACATCCGGATCGGCCGGTATCAGAAAGGCCCTGAACAGCGCGGCAAACAGGATAATGATCGGGATCAGACTTTTAGATCGCTCCCACACGGCGCGATGCTTGAATACGAGGTAAATGCTGATTAGGTACAGCAGGCTTAATATTAGAAATAAGAAAACATAGAAATGAATACTGGATTTTGCCACCAGATGGATTTCTTCAAAAAAGGACTGAAGTCTAAAATTATAAAAATAGAGCACCCCAGATATGAGGCCCAGGCCGACAATGGCCATCTGAACCGGGAGAAAGGGGGGAGTGGTTGATTTAGCTTGATGCGGTTTTTCCATATCCATGTTTCACCGAAAGAAAGAACACATAGAAAAAGCCGGAAGTATAAATCAAAAGGAAGGGGCTGACCAGATACTTGCTGAAAAACAGAAACATGAGAAGTCCGGTCAGGGAATATAGCCCGAGAAAAAGTTCGAGAATGGATACGGCATTCAGCGGGATGGCATACCGTTTGTTTTTCCAGCTTTCGCCTTTTTGTTGGATCCCGTATTTGGGCGTGCGAATGAATCCGCTTTTAATATCAAACAAGGCTTCCAGCACGGCTTTGGTGTTGTTGACGGCAATTCCGGTGCCCAGGCACATGAGAAAGGGCAAATATTTGATACGGCTTTTCCAGTCGCGGTAGAGGATGCGCTGGGAAAAAAGGTACAGAGACGATGGGCCAAAGGTTGCCAGACACAGCACTGTAAAAATCATAACCGGAAACGCCAGATGGTCAAAAAACCACTGGGTATACAGCATTGGGATCGAGGTCAACACCACCAGCAGCATCATGGGGTGGACCATATAATGGGTCAGATGCAAAAATGCCTGTATTTTTACCAGCCATGTCACATCCGATTTAAACAGTTTGACCAGGTTTTTCTTAGCGGTTTGAATCGAGCCTTTGGCCCATCGATGCTGTTGTGATTTAAAAGCATTAATGGTAACCGGGATCTCGGCCGGACAAACCACCTGCGATGCAAACATCAACTTCCACCCCTTCAGTTGGGCCCTGTAGCTTAAGTCCAGATCTTCGGTGAGGGTGTCGGCCTGCCAACCGCCAGCTTCCTGAATGGTTTTTTTTCGCCAGACGCCTCCGGTGCCGTTAAAATTCATAAATAGCCCGCTCCAGGCCCGGGAAGCCTGTTCAACGCCGAAATGACCGTCGATCCCGATGGATTGCGCGCGGGTTAACAAAGAATAATCACTGTTGATATGGCCCCAGCGGGTTTGCAGCATCCCGATCCGGGGATCCTGAAAATAGGGCACCGATTCTTTCAGAAAATCCGGTGCTGGAATAAAATCAGCATCAAAGACCGCCACCAGCGATCCTTTGGCGATCCTGAGGCCATCTCTGAGGGCACCGGCTTTAAAGCCACTGCGATCGCTGCGATAAAAATATACAATATCAACGCCGGTGGCCTTCATTTTTGCGACCATGGCTTGCGCGATGTTGACGGTGTCATCGGTTGAATCGTCGAGTACCTGCACCTCCAGCAAATGTCTTGGCCAATCGATGGTGCAAACCGATTCGATCAGCCGCTCGACCACATAACGCTCGTTGTAAATGGGAAGCTGAATGGTAACGTGGGGCCAGTCTTTGGACGGAATATTGCGGTAAAATGTTTGTTTAATGCGCTGGTGTTTCCGGGCGGCCTTCGCGCTATTCAGACGATACATTAGCATGAGAAACCAGCAATTCATGCCATAGGTCAAAAGCGCCGCCAGGGCAAAAAGATAAACGCCCAGCCAAAGATATTGAACGAGATCCATTGCCAATCAGACTAATTTAGGTTGGAGGGGGGCAGTTTCGGGTCGCTGAGCTACCATTCAAAAAAGAAATTTCTCATGGGCAAATGGTTCACCGGTGTTACCGGGAATCGTTTCCTATAAGATTTTTGTCTATGCGATTGGTGGTTAAAAATCAATGAAAAACATCAAACGCCTTAATTTGTTACATGCTTGGGCAGAAAAATGTGCTAACGTCTGAATGTTGATAGGCCTCAGGTTGACATAATGGTGCGGCTAGTCTTTTCGGGCAATTATGAAAATCAACCCATTGTTTTCATTATAAAATTCTATATTAAATCCAGCTTGTTGCAGGTGGTTTTGGGTCCATTCCGGAGAAATAATCAATTTTCGATAAGCGCTTTTGTGCAGTGCCCATTGGCCCTTCTTTTTTTGATACACAATGTCATGCACCAGAACAGTATTTTTTTCATACTCCAGAAAGCAGGTGAAAATGGTCGTATCACTGGAGCGGACCGGAATAAAACGGTCAAGGCCCACCAGTGCCTGGGTCAGATCCCGAAATGAAAGAATCAGATGACCACCGGGCACCAGGGCGGCATATGCCTGCTGCATTAGTGCCGCAGCTTTTTCAAGATCCGCCAGGTGTGTCAGCGTATCTCCCATGCAGACCACCAGATCGATGTTGCCGCGCACATAAATGCTGAAATTGGATATATCATCACAAATTATAGCGATCGGCAGATGCGGGGCGTTGTTTTTGAGTTCTCCCAAAAGCCGTGCGCTCAGATCCATTGCAACGACGCTAAATCCCATTTCAGCCAGGGGTATAGATTGAAACCCGCAACCGGCCCCCAAATCGAATGCCCGGCCGGTGTCCAGCGGCTGAATGTTGTGCGCCTTAAAAAAGTTTCTATTTTCCTTTAAACTGTACTCAACACCACCGCAAATCCAGGCATAGTAAGGTGCGAGATGGTTTTCATAGTGATCGCGGACGCTGACCATAGCCGAAAGCCTTATCCTTTTTGCAAACTGTTACAACAACGTTTATGCTAATCGTTCCGGGATTTTATATGTTTACCTGTTTAGCCGGAATCATGGAATGTTAAAAGCAATAAACCTCCAAAAGAAGCGCTTATCTTTCATTTCGGAGGTTTATCCTTTACCAATAATTAATTTTGATTGTGATGGTTTATAAATCTACAATCGTCTGCTTATCCTTCGCCGCCGTACTTAAAAGACAGATTTACCAGGGCACGGTAAGCCGCAACCTTGCCGTCTTCCACTTTCATATCCAACTTTTCAATTTCCGCAATCCTCAGATCTCTCAGGCTTTGACTCGCCTTATCCACTGCATTTTTGGCGGCCTCTTCCCAGGAAGTTGAACTCGTTCCTACCAGTCTGATGACTTTGTACACGCTGTCAGCCATTTTTTCCTCCTTTCTTGCAACTTTAAGCGCAATGTCGATGGATCATTTTTAGCGCCGGTCGGCCGGTTTCTCCCCTACAGCCGTTTTGGCGCGCCAATATGTTAGCCCTTTCAATTTTGCGGGCATCAAAAAGCCTCCCGGCGAACGAACAGCGCCGTTGGAGGCTTCAAATGCGCAATTTGTTATTAACCCGTATCATCAGCTCCTCCTTTCCTAAACCAAAGGCAAGGATCATGGAATCCGGAAACCCTGATAAAAGGCTTCCGGTCAAAGAAGGAAAGCACGCTGTTCGATTTGCGGACCCGGGACCAATGAGCCGAATCCTGCGTTGCTACAACCGATTATAATTAAAGGTCTGATGGTAATGTCTATATGAAAAGTAAACTAAACAATGCGTGGACTAAAGTCAAGCGGGAAAAATTAGCAGTTATTTAACGCTACATGCTGCAAACTAAGGATTAATGTTGCTTGCATAGGTGGTTGTTTCAGCGCCAATCCTTGTAAGACGTCTTCAGTTGTTGGAACCGATCGGCGCCGATAATTTCCCTAACGCGGATGACAAATCCCAGGCGCTCATTGGCCAGGTCGGTGCGGGCTTTTTCAAGGCGCTTGAATTGTTTGCGGACCTTGGCGTCATCGACAGGTTCCTTCCCCAGGAGCGTATCCAGTTCAAACTGTTCCCGTTTCACCGCACTTTTTAAATCAATGAGCTTACGATGGCTGTTTTCATAGAGCCGATCCAGCTGGCCGACCTCTTTTTGGGTCAGATTGAGATTCTGAACCACTTTCTTATTGTACCACCATTTACCGGACGGTACATCCTGAGCGGCGACAACTTCGGGCAGGCCAATCAGTAAGATCAGCAGTGCAGCAATCAAGACCTTCTTTAACATATCGCGGGTCCTTTCGTGGTTAATACAGAGATTCGGGGGACGTTTTCGGCGGCCGGAATGAGAAATTCGAGAAACTCTTCATCCGGGTTCAAGTCAGTTTCACCCACGATTTCCAGGTAGACCGGCGGCAATGCGTTTTCTACCAGCCCATCTATCTCCGTCATCAGTCTTTCTGCTTCTATCATATTTTCGGCTAAATTTCCAACACTACCTGGCTGTTGACTTCGAATTAA
>JASFIV010000276.1:0-5920 GCA_050122475.1 Desulfobacterales bacterium
GATCTTTGAAATCATGATACCAGGTGCAGTTGGCCGAACGGCCCTCACGGTTTAGCCTGGATTTGTAATCCACATGGATGAACGGAAAATCTTTTTCATCTCCGGCGATAAACGGTTCTTCATAATGCGGCACAAAGGACATTTCCCCGCGTGCCAGGTAGTTGCAGACTTCAAGAACATTGTCGACTGTGGTGTTATGCTTTTCAGCATGCTTTTCCAGGGCCGCTTTGAGGGTTTCGCTGTAAAATTCAAACTTTTTGGTTTTTGTTTTCATGTTGCTCCAGCGTTTGCGATACGGGTAGGGTTTGGAATTCCAGACGCCGGCTTTGAGGAAATCTTCCCAACCGTTGAATTTGTCACCCCCTTTGTGTTTGGCCGGATCCCACAGATTCTGGGTGGCATGTTTAAGGGCATAGAGTGCAAATTCCTTCTCGTTGGTCGGGGCTTTGCCGGTTTCCGGATCTTTGTAGGATTTATAGTGATCGAGCAGATTGCTGAAACCTCTTTCACTCAACTTTTCGGCGATCAGCCAGGGAATTTCGGTCTCATCGATCTTGGAATCCCCTACCGGCTCGATTATCGGCTGCATGAGGGTCACGTGCCGGTATCCGTTGCCCATCGCTTTGACATATCCCCACTTTTCAAACATGTGATGGGCATCGGGCAGCACGATATCGGCAAACCAGGAAAACTCGGACGCGTTGGTGGTGATGTGCACCAAAAACGGTATCTTGGCCAGGGCACGCTCCCAGCGTTCCGGCTGCGGGCAGGAGAAGGCAAAGTTGTTCATGTAACCGATGGCCACTTTGATTTCATTGGGATCCGCGTTCAAAATGCCGTCGGCCGCATTGTTGGTAACTACTCCTCCGCCCGACTTACCTTTGTTCAACGCCGGAAACTCCAGCCTGCCGCGATGATCGATTTTTTTATGTTTTTTGCCCTTTTTGGCAATCTCATCCATGAAGTCATCGGGTTTCGGAAACTTGGTGGTATATTCTTTGTTGCTTTTTTGGGTACCGCCGACATTATCCACCGCCCCGACGATTCCGTTTAAGGCATGCACCGCCATGGCTGCATATCCGCCTCTGACCTGCATGCAGGGCCCGCCGCCCAGCCAGGAAATGGCGTGGGGTGCTGCCTTGCCGTAACCGATCGCCACCCGTTTGATCTGTTCGATCGGCAGGTCGGTTATTTTGGCCGCCCACTCCGGTGTTTTATCTTTGAGCTCCAGGTTCCACCATTGGATAATGCCGTTGGTGTGCTTTTCTTCGAATAGCTCCGGATCGAGATCCTGGCCGGCTATAAAGCGGTTGTCACCATCAAAAAAATCGCCGACGAAATCTTTGTACCAGAGCCCCTCGGTCAGCAGGACATGTGCTATGGCGACCGCCAGCGCACCGTCGGTGCCGGGCTTGAGCGGCAGCCATTCATCGGCTTTGGCGGCTGTTGCTGAAAGTCGGGGTTCGGCAATGGCAATTGTTGCCGAATCTACCGCATCTCCCCAAACCGCAGAATAGTAAGAAACCTGCCGGTTGGCAGCCAGGGGGTCGGCACCCCATAAAAGAATGTACTGGGCCCTCTGAACATCATACTGCCGGTACCCCCAGTAACCTTCTGTGTAGTATGGGCCGAATTTTTCAGCTTCAGCGCAGATGGCACTGTGGGAGATGTTATTGGGTGAGCCAATAATTTTGGTCATGCGATCATAAAGAACGTCTCGCATGTACGAATATCGACCGCGCATAAGCATATATTTGTGGGTTTCGTTGTTGTTTCTGAGCTCCATGATCTTGTCGGCGATGGTGCTCAGGGCCTCATCCCAGGAAATGGGCACAAATTTCGGATCTTCGTTGCGTCCTTTTTGGGGATTGGTCCGTTTCATCGGCGATTTGATCCGATCCGGATCATACACCTGCTGTAAGGCCAGATGGACGCGTGGACAACTCGCATTACCGTTCACCTTTGAATTCGGATTGCCCCGAACTTTCACTGCCCGTCCGTCGACGACATACACCTGTTTGGAACACCAGGAGGTACATCCCTGACACGTGGCCGCCTTCCATTCCCCGGCTCCCCCGGCGCCGGTTTCACTGGCCTCCGCCAGAGCTCTCAGCTCGGGTTTTAGCGTCGTGCCGAGAACGACCGCACCGCCGGTCGCCGCCGAGGCTCTTTTCATGAAAGACCTTCTGGTGACTTTGATGTCGTCAAAAAGATCTTTCATCATTGTTTTTCTTTTGGTTCTGTCCTCTTTCATATTTCCTCCCTTGGTTTAATGATTATTCTTCGCATTTTATCAATTTTCTTAGAACTAAGGGTTTGCCGACGTATCAGGCTTGGATTCATTGATATCGATTGAGTGCAACCAGTAAAAAAGCTCATCCGGATCGATCGGCCGGTTGAGACAGGCATAAATGTGATAACAGATGGCGTCTTTTAGTTCCGGGTGAAACGGGTATTTGGATAAGCAAAAAAAATAAACTCCCGGGAATTTTAGAGTAAGATCCCTGATTATCCGATTGTCTGCGTGAACGGTGTCGATATCCCAAAAAATAGCCTGGCATCCGCTTTGTTTTATGCGTTTTTCCAATTTGCTAGTCGAGTATTGTGGAGTTGCTTTAAAATCACTTTTTTCTAAGAGACTGCAGAGTTCTCGACATTGATCCCTATCTGCATCCAGAACTATGATGGGTATTTTCAATCGTTGATGATCTCCTAGAATGAATTTGGCAGTAAAGTAGGAATAAAAATTAAAACTCTCAGTACCACAATGTAGCAATGCCCGTGCCAAAAGTGATCCGGCTCCTGTGAGAAATTTAAAACGGGATTTTCTATTTGGCAGAGATAAATATAAACGATTGAATTTTATTTAAAAAATGATTTCTAAAAAAATTGCAGTTGAAAAATGGTTTTTTCGTGCTGGGGGTGATTTGCGGGCCGAATGATCTATGATTTGTACGGATTGCAGACATCAAAAATTGAAAAAATGATTATTTTAAGTGATATTAATATTTTAACTGTGTACGAATTCCGGACACCTTTTTTAGCCGCATACATGTATTGGAGAGTCATTACGGGCGTTTATCGTCAAAGGTAAACCAAACTATAATATGGGTTTAAATACCTGACATGATTTGCAAATTTTTATTTTTTCTTGCCAGTTTTTTTGGACACTACCCTCACAAACAGTACCATTAATAAGCCAGCACAGATCTCCGGAGTCAAACTCCCAGGCCGGACAGTGGTGCCTTTGTTCAGGGGTGCATTTTTTAACTTTCCAGCATGGTTTTTTAATCTTGGCTTTTTGTGCGGATCTGAAAAGCAGAAAATAGAGCTGTCGCTCGACATGGATCGGCACGCTGCGCCAACCCTGCTCGTAGCTGTGAATGGCTTTCAGAGATGTCCCCAGCAATTCAGCCATCTGTTTTTGGGTTTTCTGTAGTCGCTTGCGATATTTTTTAAATTTTTTTTTATCCATGATCACTCGCTTAATGAATCGTTGGTTTGCTAATTTGGTATTTTTTGATTTTTTCGTATAGGGTGCTACGACTGATCCCCAGCTGCAGGGCGGCCTTTTTCTTGTTCCAGTCGCACTCCGTCAGAACTTCCATCAGCAGTTTTTTCTCGTTTTCAAAGATCGTTCCCGGTGTTTCTGAAAAAACAGTCGCTGTCGCATCGCGAATTACAGAAGGCAGGTCCGAAATTTCGGCGCTACTCTGTTTGGCTAGAACAGCAGTGTGCTCGATACTATTTTCCAATTCGCGAACATTACCCGGCCAGGGGTAATCCAGTAGCAGCCGCATAGCCTCTGAGCTGAAATTCTGAATTTCTTTGTTTTGTTCAACGGCAAAGCGGCGTAAAAAATGACGCGCCAGCAGCGGGATATCATTGCGGCGCTTTCTCAAGGGCGGCAGGTGGATTGGAATGACATTCAGACGATAAAAAAGGTCCTCCCTGAAACTGCCGCTTGTCACTTCCTTTAACAGGTCTTTATTGGTGGCCGCTAAAATCCTGACGTTGACCTTTAGCGTTTGTTCGCCGCCGATACGCTCAAATTTCTGGCTCTGCAGAACCCGCAGTAGTTTAATCTGGGCCGAAGGAGCAATTTCGCCGATTTCGTCTAAAAATACCGTACCGCCGTCAGCCTGCTCAAAGCGCCCGGATTTTTGGCGGATGGCGCCGGTAAAAGCGCCTTTTTCATGACCAAAGAGCTCACTTTCGAGCAAGGTCGCCGGATAGGCAGAACAGTTGATAACGACAAATGGCTTTTGGTTGCGAGGGCTCCGTCGATGAATGGCCCGCGCGACCAGCTCCTTGCCGGTTCCGCTCTCTCCCTGAATAAGAACGGTGGCATCGGTAGGTGCGATATCCTCAATCAGGCGATAGATGTTTTGCATTTGAGGGTCCTTGCCGATGATTCCGCTGAATTCGGCGGAATGTTCAATGCGGGTCCGTAGCTCACGAATTTCTTCTTCATGGATGACCGAGCGGCGAATTGCCCCTGCGGTCTGGTTTAATATCAGATCGATAATATCCAGTTCTTTGATGACGCAAGCACAGTTGCCGGGGCAGGCAATCAGCATGGCTCCCTGAAGTTGATCCTCATGAAAAAGCGGGAAGCCAACCCACTGTTTTACGGCTCGAAAAGCTTCCGGCAGTAAAAGGGTAAGGGCTGGATCGGCCGCCAGAAATTCCATTTTCTTCATTCTGGCCAAAATATCAGCGGCTTTTTGAGAGTCGGTTTTATCCAGTGTTACGGATTCATTGTCAGATTGCAGAAAGATATTTTCACGGTTGCTGCTGAAAACCAGCAGACACATGTCTTTGCAGGTCACGATGCCCTGCAGTTCTTTTATCAGATAGCGGCACACATCCCGTAGATGTGTTAGCGCTCCGATTTCCTGGGCAATGGTAAATGAAGTGCGTGTTTGGCGGTGGGCGCGGTCCAGTTCCGTGGTTTTTTCTTGAAGCCGCAGCGTATAGTCTTTGATTCCGGCCACCATGTGGTTGAAGGCTGCGGTCAATTTGCCGACTTCATCTTGGCTGTACAATTCAACCTCAACATCAAGATTGCCCGCATCGATTTTTTCGGCTGCTTTGGCCAGCACTGCCAGCGGGCCGGTGATGCGCTTGATAAACAGAAGGCTGCCACCCAAAGCCAACAGAAGAATGGCAAGGGTGAGCCCGCTCATCTGCAGCCACAATTGGAATACCTGATCCCGATAAGGCTTTTCGGAAACCCCGAGGCGCAGCAGGCCGGCCTTGCCTGAAAATATCGGCCAGGCGATATCCAGGTAATTGTCTCCTTCGGTAGAGACAATTTCCAGGAAGTTGCCGTAGTTATCCAGAACGGCATGATTGGCTTCAAGCAGCTCCAGCGGGATGCCCTGGCTAAAGGTATGCGCGAGAACCCGGTTGTCACGAATGATAAACAGGTAGGCGACCATGGGATTGCTGCGCATCTTATAATCGAGCATTTTCTGAAGAGCGACCAGATCGTTGGTCAGAATCTTGTCGGTGGCATCGAGTTCAATTGTATAGGCCAGGTTTTCGGCCTGGGCGGATAACGACTGAAAAAGACTGCTGTTGTAACGCTGGGTGACGAGTATTGAGATAAGTAACCCGCTGCCGATGACCAGTAACGAGACCGCCAAAAGGAGTTTGCTTTTTAAGCTTTGCGGCTGCATAAGACTATTTCTCCAACGACGCAATTCTTAGCTCTATATTGCGGATGCTGTCGTACCACTCGTCCCGGGGAGAAGTAAAACGATCGATCATCAATTCAGCTAAAATTTTTTGCCCACGTAGATCACGATGCATGGAAAAAAGCACCTGGCGAATTTGATCTTTTAAATCTTGTGCTAAATTAGAAGATGCCACGATGGGTGGAATTCCATAGAGCTCTGATTTTCGGATGATGCGG